>DATNCZ010000061.1:0-6121 GCA_035553335.1 Gemmatimonadaceae bacterium | reverse complement strand
CGCGTTCGGCACCTGTATCAACGTGCTGTCGAGCTGGATCTCCGGTGGGCCGGAGTGCACAGGACACGGCGTCGTCGGCAGCGTTCCCGGCTTGAAATACTCTCGCTGCCTGATCGGACACCATTCCGTCGCCAGATATCCTGTTCGCGCGTCGATCGTCGCGGGAACCATTCCCGCCGGTGGCGCCCATGAATTCGGGGGGTCGGGTTCATCCCACCCGTTGGTGATGAAATCCGCCCACGCCGGTGCTGCGAGGCGCCCGCCCGACGCGTTGTATCCGACTGGCCGCGGTGTGTCGTAGCCGAACCAGAATCCGGCGACGATCGTCGGTGTGAAGCCCATGAACCAGACGTCGGCGCCGTCGTTGGTCGTGCCGGTCTTGCCTCCAACGAGGCCGCCTACGCCCAGGTCGCGAATGACGTAGCCCGTGCCGTAGTTGACGACCGATTGAAGCATCGACGTGATCTGATACGCGTCCTGCGGAGTCATGACGCGCACCTTCTGATTGTCACTGCTCCATAGCACCTGGCCGTCCGCGGTCTGAATGCGGCGCACCAGTCGCGGCGTTACGCGAAACCCTCCGTTCGCAAATGGGGCATACGCTGTGGCGAGCTCCATCGGCGTGACTTCGAGCGCGCCGAGTGCCGCGGACGGGACGTTTGGCAGATCGCTGCGGATGCCGAAGCGGTGCGCGGTCGCGATGATCGCTGGAATGCCGACGAGCTGGCTGACGCGAACCGCCGCGGTATTCTCGGAGCGCATGAGCGCGCGGCGGAACGTCACGTGTCCGCCGTATTCTCCGCCGTCGTTCTTCGGCGACCAGATAGTGTTGCCAACCTTGACCGAGATCGGCGCATCATCGACTTCGCTTGCCGGCGTGTAGCCTGCCGCAAGTGCAGTAGCGTACACGAACGGTTTGAACGCAGAGCCCGGCTGGCGGTGCGCGAGCAACGCACGATCGAATCCACCGCGTTCGAATGTACGTCCGCCGACGAGCGCGCGAATGTCACCTGTGCGCGGGTCGAGGGCCACCATTGCCCCCTCGACGTGCGGACCGCGACGGTCGGATTCCTGCTGGATCACCGCCGCCTGGCGCCGGACTGCGCGATCGGCGGCGATCTGCGCTCGCTCGTCGAGCGTCGTGTAAACCGTGAGATCGTTAACGTCGCGCGATCCGCCCTTGAGAACGGAATCCACGACATCGCGCACCGCGTCGATGGCATATGAATCTCCGGACATGTCCGGCCGCCACTCGTTCTTCGCCACTCGAAGTGGAGTCTTCACGTACTGACTGTCTGCCGCAGCTGTTATGTACCCTTCGCGCGCCATCAAGCCGAGCACGAGATTGCGGCGCGCGAGGGCTCTGCGTGGCGAACGACGCGGTGTGTACGCCGACGGTCCCTTCGGCAGCGCCGCGAGCATGGCGCCTTCCGGAACCGTGAGATCGCCGACACTCTTGCCGAACAGATCGCGACTCGCTGCCTCGACACCGTAAACACCGTTGCCCAGGTAGATGACGTTGAGGTAGAGCTCCAGTATCTGATTCTTTGTGAGATTGCGTTCGAGCAGCCGGGAGAGGCGCATCTCCAGCAGCTTCTGACGAAACGAGCGCCCGCTGTACCGGCGAACGGCGAAGGTGTTTCGCACGACCTGCATGGTGATCGTGGAAAATCCTTCACGCACACCGCCGGCGCGAATGTTTCGGAGGGTGGCGCGGACGAGCGCGTGCCAGTCGATCCCGTGATGGTCATAGAAACGGCGGTCTTCCGTCGCGACGAATGCCTGGCGCACGGGAACCGGAACCGCGCTCAATGGTACATTGACGCGGCGCACGACGGCGAGCCGGCTGATGAAATTTCCTTCGCGGTCCAGAACTCGCCCGCCTTCGTCCGGATGAAACGACCGGATGTCGGCGGCGCTGGGGCATCCGTCACCGCCGCAGGTCACGAGCCATGCGTCGGACCCGTAAATCGCGACGATGAGAACCGCGATCGCCGCCGTTATATATTGCCTCTTCCCGATTTTGCCGAGCCGTAGATCCATGATCAGAATGTATCGCCCGTTAGCAGTTGCCCTTGGCGTGACCGTTGCGGGAGCCGCAATCGCGGGCGCCTCCGCAACGTCACGCCGGAGCGCGAAGTCGCCGCTCAATACCCCGAAGCATCGTGCTACGGTCACCCCGGCGGCGGCGGAGCCGTCCCCGATGGAGTCGCCAGCTCCGACCCGCCCACCAAACAAGATGGGGCGCATCCCGGTCCTGGAGTATCACCTGATCGGTGATCACGACGCTCTATACAGTAGAACGCGCGAGCATTTCCGCGCGGATCTGGAAGATGCCTATCGCCGCGGATACCGACCGGTGACTCTGGCGCAGGTGCTCGACAAGAATTTCAGTGATGTTCCGGTGGGAATGTCGCCGGTGGTGGTAGTGTTCGATGATGCGTCACCCGGCCAGTTCAGCTACATCGAAAAGAATGGCAAGCTCGAAATCGACCCGACCAGCGGAGTGGGGATCTGGCTCGATTTCGCCAGATCGCATCCGGGATGGAAGAACCGGGCCGTCTTCTGTCTGTTGAACGGCGCGGCCGCGGGCCACAATTTCTTTGGCGATAACGTGAAGTATGCCGGTCAGAAAAAGGAGTGGAGGTTCCAGAAGGTGAAGTGGCTCGCTGACAATGGCTTCGAGCTGTGCGATCACACAGTCTGGCATGCGATGCTCAACAAGTATTCTGATGCAGTCGTTCAGGAGCAGATCGCGCGCAATGCCATGGCCATCGACTCAGCGGTCCCAGGGTACAGGATCCGGTCGATGGCGTTGCCTTACGGTATCTGGCCGAAGAATCGTCAGCTCGCATGGCAGGGCTCGTGGCGCGATCCCAAGACCGGCAAGGTTCACAGCTATCACTTCGACGCCGTGATGGAAGTTGCCGGTGGGCCGACTCGTAGCCCCTACGACCCTGCTTTCGATCCCCACCACGTCACGCGCGTTCAGGCGGTCGGAAACAACATCAAGGACGAGCTGGACAAGCTGGACAGGACGAACACGCGCTTCGTACGCTAACGCCTTAGAACTTCCATTTGCGCAAGATCCCGATCGCCTTTTCGAGTGCTTCGCGCTGATCGGGTTCGGTCGCGTTGGCGAGTAGCTGTTCGTAGGTGTCTATGGCGAGATCGAGCGACACGTAATCGTGCTCTGCACCTGCCAGGGCAGCTGCATTATCGGCCAGATTGGCACGGGCGAGATCGTCGTCCGGAAACTGCACCGTGACCTGGCGCCAGCGTTCGGTGCGGTCGCGGGGATTGGATTCGGCGAGGGCCCACATGTGCCATGCGCCGCGGCTTGCCGGATCGAGTTTCCGTGCCCGCTCGGCGATCTCGCCGACCAGGTCCGGGCCCCTTCCCTCCAGCCAGTATCCATTGGCGAGGCGTACCAGCGCCGCGGCGTCGCCGGGGTTTTCTGCCACCGATTGCTCCAGATCCGCAACCGTGGGGTATGATAGATCGTCCATTTACTGAAATGTATCCCTCTGGACAAGAGTCGCGGGGGGTGCTAGCGTAAAGGGAGCGGTAGAAAACCATAGTGCGAACAAGGCGCGTGTGATCGCGCGCAGATTGAAGGGCATAGTCCCCGGGTGCGCCGCGTGAGTTGGCCCCGCGCTCCCCGAGACACTTCCGAATCAACACGACAAATCGAGTGACCGCGACGATTGCGCCCTGCGCCCGTTGCGTACTGCGCTTGCGGCGAGTGTCGCCGGCGCCTCTGTACCCGAAAAAATCATTTACATGACTGAACGCCGACGTTCACCCCGTCGCGGTCGTGGGCAGAGCCCCGACGATGCAACGTCCACCGATGCGATTTCGGATGCAAATCCGTATCTCGACTCCACTCCGCAGGCCCCATCGGCCCCATCGGCCCCTGCTCCCGCACCGGAGCCGCGACCGCATCTCGATGCGGTTCCGGCCGTATCCCTGCTCCCGCGCGACAATGGGAGCGATGGCTCATCGGCTCCGCCGGATTCATCGACCGGAGGCGGCGGTGTCCAGGCGGACGGATCCGGCGGCAACGACGACGGTGGCAACGAGCGCGGCGGACAGGGACGCGGACGGTTTCGCCGCTTCAGACACCGCAATCGAAATGCCCAGGGCGGCGGCAATCAGCAGCAGCCACCGCAGCAGCAACAGCAACATCAAAGACAGAATCAGAACAACAACCAGCAGTTCGGTGGCGGACGCCGCAATAACCGCCGCAACCGCCCACAGCCAGATGCCGCACCCCGCGGCCCCGTAGGACCAATCATCGTCGAAGGCGAAACATCGGGCCTCTTCGATCCGCAGCGCGACGCAGGATACCTCCGCAGCGCAAGCCAAAGCTACCTGGCGGAAGCCAACGATCCGTTCGTACCAGCACAGCTGGTTCGTCAGGCCGGTCTCCGACGCGGGGATCTCGTGACGGTCACGGTTGGCCGCGATCAGCGCGGCCGTGTGACCGCCGCCGAGTTGCTCACCGTCAATGGGGGCGATCCCGAGGCGGCGCTACGCCGGCCCGAATTTGCGTCGCTCGTCGCGTCCTATCCGGATCGCAAGCTGTCGCTCGAAACCGGCCGTCCGGCCAAGGCGGGCCCGGAGCTGACCCGACGCGCGATCGATCTCATCGCGCCAATCGGCTACGGACAGCGTGCGCTCATCGTCGCCCCTGCACGCGCAGGCAAGACGATGCTGTTGCAGGCGGTGATCGAGGGAATCGCGATCAATCAGCCGGACGTGCAGCTGTTCGTCCTCCTCGTGGACGAGCGCCCCGAGGAAGTGAGCGACATGATCTCGATCGGCCACGGCGAAGTAGTCGCATCCAGCTTCGACATGCCGGCTCAGCGCCACGCCGACGTCGCCGAGATGACGCTGGAGCGGGCTCGGAGACTCGTGGAGCTCGGGCAGGACGTCGTGATCGTACTGGACTCGATAACGCGCCTGGCGCGTGCCTATAACACGATCGAGCGTGGCACGGGCCGCACAATGAGCGGCGGGCTCGACTCGTCGGCGATGGCGAAACCGAAGGCGTTCTTCGGCTCGGCCCGCTCTGTAGCCCCGGAGAATGGCGGCGGCTCGCTCACCATCATCGCGACGGCGCTGGTCGAGACAGGGTCGCGGATGGACGACGTGATATTCGAGGAATTCAAGGGAACCGGCAACTGCGAGATCAAGCTGGATCGGAGCCTGGCGGAGAAGCGCATCTTTCCGGCCATCGACATCGGGATAAGCGGGACCCGGCGCGAGGACAAGCTGTTCCGTCCCGATCAGCTCGACCACGTCTACACACTACGGCGGGGCCTGCAGCAGATGCCCTCGAGTTCGGCGATGGAGTGGCTGATAAAGCGAATCGCGGCGACGCCGAACAACGACGCGCTGCTTTCCGGCCTCTGATCTCGCAGTTGCGTCCGTAAGCCCCGTCCAGCCCGGAATGCGGAGCCATGGCGGCTGGAAAAACACGTGCGCCTTGCGGCCCGGGCCTTGCTCTCTGGCGGGCATGGTTCCTCCACTTTTGCGGCGATCGCTCCAGGTCGCCGCAGTAGCGGTCGCTTCGCTGGTGATCGCGGCAGCTCCGCTCCCGGGGCAGTCAGCACGGCCGTCGTCCGGCAATCCCGAAATCACCGAGCTGACGCTCACGGGCGTGCACGCGGTCGATCCGGACGAGTTGCGCCTCAATATCGCGACGGATGAGTCGCACTGCGTATCAGTGCTGCTGCGACCGGTCTGCGTCTTCAGCAAATCGCCGACGTTCTACAAACGACTGACGCTGAATCGCGCCGAGCTCGCGCGGGACATGCTGCGGGTGATGGTGTTCTATTTCAAACGCGGATATCGCGACGCGCAGGTGGACACCACCGTCGTTCCGACCGGCCGGAATGCGGTGCACGTCACGATCGCGGTAAACGAGGGAAAGCCGACCCTGGTATCGGGGATCAAGATAGTGCAGGACACCGAAGTGCTGTCGGGAAGGCAGCTGCGCCGCGTTCTGCTCCTGCGTAAGGGACGGCCGTACAGCCTGATCGAGCTGGACTCGACGATCGCCGCGCTGGATTCGCGCCTGTGGAATCGAGGTTACTCCGATGCAGTAATCGATACC
>DATNCZ010000060.1:0-3219 GCA_035553335.1 Gemmatimonadaceae bacterium | reverse complement strand
GACTCGGTGCGCGACTCGGTGCGCGACTCGGTGCGCGCCTCGGTGCACGACTCGGTGCGCGACTCGGTGCGCGACTCGGTGGGCGCCGTCGGATCACGCCGAGAGATCGCCGTCGGATCACGCCGAGAGATCGCAGTCGCGCTCAAGAAGCAGATCGGCGACCGCTGGTTTCACCGCTTCGGCGGACAGTTTTGGAGTGGCTATGGATATTACTGGCGCTGGGGCGGGCCATCATCAGTCTCGTTCGCGCTCGACGTGCTCCGTCTTGACATCGGCCGCGAGCAGGAGCTTAAGGCACGCGCCTACGCGGCGACGCATGAATCAGCTTGCTGGTGGTGGCCGGACAAGACCTTCGTCGTCGTCAGTGAGCGGCCCACGCTGATCGAGAAGTACGGCAACGGCAAGCTCAAGGTCGCGCGCTGGGATTGGGTCGACGCCCAGGGCGACGCGCAGAGTTGGGAAGTGCGCCGATGAGATGTCATCGCTGTTCGTCGCCGAAGCCCGAGCGCCAAGCTCGGCCGGGCCGCAGATCCTGTCAGCCGTGCATCGATCTGATCATGGCGCACAAACGTCGTCGAAGTGCGCGACTCAAACACCTCGGCCTGATGCGCGAGCGCGCAGGCCGACCTTCTGTGTGGGAGACGCTGTGACCAACTACCTCGTTCCCATCGCCATCTTCTGCGTCCTCGCTCTCCTCATCTTCGCCCGCATCATCTCCGGCCGGCAGCAGCAGCCGTCCCGCCGGCAAATCCGCCGCTGGAGACGCGAGCGGGTACTGACGATCGCGCCGCAGCCGAATCGGAGGAAGGCGTCGTGAAGGACCACACGCACCGTCAATTTCAACTCGCGTTGATGTGCGCGCAGTGGTGGCTCACGTCGGTGGCAAGCGGCCATTACAAGCAGCGCGGTCTTCAACGTGGTGCCGGCAAGAACCCCGACGGGACCATCGAGTTTCGCGATTGCACCGACGAAGAGAAGCTGGACGACGCGATGGAGTGCGCGAAACGGCACATGGAATTCGCGACGAAATGCTCAGAGCGCCTTGCGGAATCGGAGCCGCGATGATGCACACCCACTCCTGGCTCCGCGACACGACGCGAAATCGTTTCACGTGCACCGAGTGTTTCGTCGTCGGCCACAAGCCGGCGCTGCTCGGCGGTCAGCATCGCACCGCGAAGACCGGCGTCGTGCCGTACGCATGCCAGCGCAAGATCGACGGCAAGGTCTGCGGCGCCGAGGCCGTTCATGTTACCGGCGATCGCCAGCAGTCGAGGTGCGCGGAGCATGCGCCGGCGAAAGCGGTCGCAGCATGAGCTGTCGCGGTCGAGGCATCTTCGGATGCGGATGCCCCCCCCTGCGTCGCGCGTGCGTGGTGGTTCCACTTCGTCGGCTTCTGGTGGCTGCTCGCGTTCGAGATCGCCGAGCGAGAGCGGGGGCGATTCGTCGACGCTGAGGTCGACTACGCGATCGAGCAAGAACACGGAACAAACCGCGTCTAGCACGCGGAGAAAGCAACAGAGTCATGGCACAGCAACTCTTCGAAGGAACGTTTTCTCAGGGCCGAGTCATCAACCCGGAGATCGGCCAGAACAGCGTGGGCAAGCCCAGCGTGCGCTGGAGCATGGTTGTGGTCGACGACGGCGAGCACAAGGGCAAGACCGCGAACTACAGCGGCAAGCTCGATCCGGACAACATCAAGTGGACCAAGCGCGACATGATCGCGATCGGTTGGCAGGGCAAGGACGTCCGCACGTTTGTCGACGACGTGAAGAAAGCCAACCGGCTCGTTCCGTTCACCGCCGAGATCGCAACGTACAAGCGGCCCGACGGATCGGTGTCCGAGTGGACGTCGGCTCGCATGGGCGGTGCTGCGCCGCTCAATGCGCTCGATGCCGACGCTGCCGCGAAGGTGAACGGCTGGTTTGCCGAAGCGCAGGACATGGCGCCGGCCGCGAAGGACGACGGGCTGCCGTTCTGATGGTTTCCCGGCCACGTCGAGATGTCCCTGGATGTCGCCCAGAGCCGCCTTCGTGCGGTGCGTCGTCTCGATAGCGTTTAGAGGGCAACGGAGCGGGAACGCAAAACCGCACTGCTCATGTCAGCGAAGCGAGGTGCGATTCCTCGCATGAGCACGAGGAGAAAAACAAATGGCATTCAAGAAAGCAGTCAAGGAACAGAGCAAGCTTCGTCTCGCGCTCGACGGCCTCGCTGGAACCGGCAAGACGTATAGCTCACTCGCGGTCGCCGACGCGATCGGCAAGCTCATGCGCGAGCACGGCCACGGCGAGGGTCGCATCGCCGTCATCGACAGCGAGCGCGGCTCGGCGTCGCTGTACGCGGACAAGTTCGACTTCGACGTCGACGAGCTCGAAAGCTTCTCGCCGCTGACCTATGTCGAGCGCATCAAGGAAGCCGAGCACCTCGGCTACGACATCATCGTGTGCGATTCGATCTCGCACGCGTGGATGGGCAAGGACGGCGCGCTCGATCAGAAGGACGAAGCTGCGGCGCGCTCGTCGAGCGGCAACACGTGGACAGCGTGGCGCGCGGTCACGCCCAAGCACAATGCGTTCGTCGACGCGATGCTCCAGTGCAAAGCGCATTTCATCGCGACCATGCGCCAGAAGATGGAGTACGCGCAGCAGAGCGACGGCAAGAAGACCGAGATCGTGAAGCTCGGGCTCGCCGCGATTCAACGCGAGGGGATGGAGTACGAGTTCACTGTAGTCGGTGACCTCGACCACACGCACACGCTCAAGATCAGCAAGAGCCGAATCTCGACGATCGCGCTCGGCGAGCAGTTCGAGAAGCCCGGCGAGGCGTTCGGCCGTCGGCTGTACCAGTGGCTCACGAGCGGCGCACCGCCGATGCCGCGGCAAGAGCCGAAGCCCGACACGACGTTCAACGCCTTGCTCAAGAGCGTGTCGGCCGCGCCGGACATGGCAACGCTGACCGCAGTCGTCTCGGGTCCGACCAAGCCGGCCAAGGGGACGCCGCAGTACGACCAACTCGCCGCGGCGTACCTGGCGCGCAAGGCCGAGCTGACTCCAGCGGAGGCGAAGGCATCGTGACCTTCACCGCGTCGTCACTCTCTCGCGCGCTGCGCTGTGACGGATCGATCGTCCTGCCGCGCGCCGAGAACCACAGCGAGTGGGCGGACGCCGGCCAAGACGAACACGCCGAGCTCGCCGACTTCGCCAACCTGCCGCCCGAGATCGC
>DATNCZ010000059.1:0-7666 GCA_035553335.1 Gemmatimonadaceae bacterium | reverse complement strand
GAAGGATAGAAGACGTAACCGGGCATGCTGCCACCATTAACGGGGTCGTGAATGGTGATCGAATGGAAACCAACACCGGTAACGGATTGTGCATGTACGACGCGGGGCAGGAGCATGAACAACATCAGGCCCAACCAGCGTCCAACGCGGAGGCAACGAGTAGAGAGGATCATTCTATAAGCATTTCGCATGACAGATCCTTAGTTGCGGTAGAAAATGCTCCCACTTCGCATCTGCGCAAGATGTAACTCGTCGTGCACCACATACTTAGCCCGTCTTGTACTGCAAAGTCTATCCTTTCGGATAGCGGATGCCGAAGTGGTCTCCGATCGTGCAGTTGAAGCGGCGCGCGGTTTTGCGAAACACGACGATGACCGTGAGCTGCGCGCAGGACAAACCTGCCGTCCTTGAACCGCACTCCGATCCGGGTTTCTTGCCCCGGACGCGCTTCTGCGCCACATTGGCATCTTCGCTCAACCCTCTGCCCTTCCCCGATTGCTCATGCGCGCTGCCCGCTACGCCCTCGTGGCCTCCGTCGTCGCCTCCGCCCTTGTCTCCGCACCCGTCGCACTGAGCGCCCAGCGCTCGGCCGCGCAACCTGCGGCCGCCCAGCCCGCGCGCAGCATCGCCTCCCAGACCGCGGGCATGGAACGGCACGACGGGTTCATCCCGTTCTACTACGACGAGCACACCGGCAAGCTTCTCCTCGAGGTGCAGCGGCTCGGGCAGGATTTCCTGTATCTGCCCACGCTCGCCACCGGACTGGGGTCGAATGACCTCGGGCTCGATCGCGGTACGACTGGCAACGAGGCGCTGGTGCGCTTCGAGCGCTTCGGTCCGCGCGTGCTGCTCGTGAGCCGGAACACGCGTTACCGCGGAACGGCCGACTCGCTCCAGGCACACTCGGTCGAGGAATCATTCGCCACGTCGACGCTCGCCGGTATGCCGATCGTCGCCGAGGAAGGCGGGAGGCTGCTGGTGGACGCGACGGATTTTCTGCTGCAGGACGAGATGAATGTCAGCTCGACCATTCAGCGGCAGAAGCAGGGCACTTATCGAGTCGATCGGAATCGCAGCGCGATCTACATGCCGCACACCAAGGCGTTTCCAAAGAACACTGAAATCGAGACGCTGCTGACGTTCGCGAGCGATGCACCGGGCCGCGAAGTCGCGCGTCATACGCCGGATGCGGCGGCGCTCACGCTGCGCGAACACTTCTCGTTCGTCGAGCTGCCCGATTCGGGATTCAAGCCGCGCGCATTCGATCCGCGCGTCGGAATCTTCTCGGTGACGTACGATGACTTCTCGCGCCCGTTCACCGAAAAGCCGGAAACGCGCTGGATCAATCGCTGGCGCCTCGAGAAGAAGGATCCATCCGCCGCGATCTCCGATCCCGTCAAGCCCATCGTCTACTATCTCGATCCCGGTATTCCGGAGCCGTATCGTACCGCGTTCCGTCAGGGCGCGGCGTGGTGGACAAAGACGTTCGAGGCAGCCGGATTCAGCAACGCATTTCGCGTCGAGGATCTCCCCGCAGGCGCCGATCCGATGGACGCGCGCTATTCGATGATCCAGTGGGTGCACCGGAGCGATCCTGGTTTCTCGGTGGGTCAGTCATTCGTCGATCCGCGCACGGGCGAGATCATCAAGGCGATGCTCAAGATGGACACGTATCGCTCTATCACCGACTACAACATCTTCGCCGGCATGACGCCGGCGATGGACGGAGAAGGGACCGACTGGATGGCGTCGCTCGATCCCAATATCAACGGCACCGAGTTCGCGATGTCGCGCCGCCGTCAGCACGTTGCGCACGAGATCGGGCACACACTCGGCCTCGCTCACAACTACATCTCGCATGCGTTCGGTCGCGCGAGCGTGATGGACTATCCCGGTCCGCTGGTGACGCTGAGACCGAATGGCACGCTCGATGTTTCGCACGCATGGGCAAACGGCACGGGTGCGTACGACACGCTCGCGATTCGTTTCGACTACACGCAATATCCGAACGCTGCAGCCGAGCGTGCGGGGCAGGAAGCGCTGGCGCGTCAGGCGATCGCGGGCGGTGCGCGCTTTCTGACCGATCGCGACGCGTCGGCGGGTGTGTACCCCGAGGTGACGCGCTGGCTTAACGGCGACGACGCGGTGAAGGAGCTCGCGCGCGAGAGCGCAGTGCGCGACGTACTCATCTCGAAGTTCAACGAATCGGTGATCGCGCCCGGCGATCCGATGTGGCTGATCAACGAGCGCTTCGTGCCCGTGTATCTGCATCATCGTTACGCGATCGAAGCGGCGACGAAGGCGATCGGCGGCATGGAATACACCTTTGCGCTGCGGGGTGACGGACAGACGCCTGCGACCGTCGTCGCGCCGGCGAAGCAGCGGCAAGCGCTGCGCGAGCTGATCGCGACGATTCAGCCGCGCGAGCTCGCGGCGCCCGAGCGCATAGTGAAGATGATCCCACCGTCGCCGTACGGATATGGCGGCGGCTGGGGCTTCGCTACGACGCCAGCGGGGATCGTGTACGATCCGCTGGCCATCGCGCGCGCACTGGCGGGCAACGTTGCGGATGGAATTCTGCAGCCGGATCGCATCGAGCGCGTGATGTCGTTTCATGCGCGCGACGCTGCTTCACCGTCGGCCGACGAAGTGATCGGGCAACTGATCGACGGCGTCTACACGAACGCGACAGCGACGACGGCGTACGAGCGCGGCGTTCGTCGTCAGGCGAGGCGCGCCGTGGTCGACGCGCTGTTTGCGCTGGCGGCGGATCAGAAATCGACGGCGGATGTGCGGGCGGTGGCCAACGATCGCTTGAGTCGATTGGCGACCAGTCTCGCGGCCGCAAAGACGACCGACACGGAAGATCGCGCGGCGAACGCAGACGTCGTTCGCGACGTGCGGAACTGGCTGGATCGGCACATCGCGCCAGCGCGTCCGACAGATGTGATTCCGTTGCCGCCGGGAACACCTATCGGGGGCGAATAGCGATCATGGGGCACGCGGGACAAGGCGTCTTGCGTGCCTGCGAAGCTCGCACATCTTAAACAAATGCGACCGCTTCGATATTCCATCAACGTCACATTGGACGGCTGCTGCGATCATCGTGTAATGATCGCGGACGAAGACCTGCATCGTCACGCGGCCGAGAACATCGCGCACGCTGATGCGCTCCTCTTTGGCCGGGTAACCTACGAAATGATGGAGTCAGCGTGGAGACGGCCGGTGCCGGCAGGAGCTCGGCCTGACTGGATGCAGCCCTGGATGGCGCCGTTCGCCGAGACGATCGACGCGGCAAAGAAATACGTCGTGTCGAGCACGCTCGATCGGGTCGACTGGAACGCAGAGCTCATCCGCGGGGATCTGGGGAAGGCCGTCAAGCGGCTCAAGGAGGAGCCAGGTCAGGGGCTGTTCGTAGGAGGCGTGACGCTCCCGCTGGCGCTGGCGGAGCTGGGACTGATCGATGAGTACGAGTTGGTCGTGCACCCGAGAATAGCGGGCCATGGGCCGACGTTGTTCGCGGGACTATCCAAGCTCGTCGACCTGAAGCTGGTTAGCCGGCTGGAGTTCGGCTCAGGCGCGGTCGCGATGCGGTACGAGCCCAGAAGGTAGCGTCCGGAGAATCAGGGTCGGAGTGCGGTTTTCTCGCTAGAGCTGTTGGAAGTGACTGGAAGAACTGTGCTCTGACCCGCATTTCCGGGTAGCATGAGATCTTCGAGGAAGAACGCCGCGAGTTCGGCGCGGCCGTGAAGCGCCGACTTCTGATATACAGCCACTGCGTGTTGCCGCACGGTCCGCTCGCTGCGATTGGTCGCACGGGCGATGGACTTGTGGCTGTGTCCCTTGAGCAGTAGCAGCGCGATCTCGCGTTCACTGGGCGTCAGGTCCCAGGAACGGAACTGCTCGTCCACAGCGCGGCCAAGACCGTCCAGCGCCGCCTGTGCGCTTGCCCGCCACGCATCCCGCTCGGTCTGTCGTGCCTCCAGCGCGCGCCGAGTGTCGACGAGCGAATGCTCCGCGCGCCACCACCCTCGCCAGAGCGCAACGGTGATCCCGAGCGCAATCACAATCATGCTCACTTCATATATGACATGCGCCGACAGCAATCGATCCGGCGCATCCAGCACCAGATCGACGGTTCCACCAACGATGATCACCGCCAACGCGGTCGCCAGGAGGAGGCGCAGCACGCGCTCGTCTCTATCGCCCATCTGATTCCCCTACGTCATTTGCCGGATGGTCCGTTCGTTTGCGTATTCGCGGCGAACGTCGGATACCGCTCACGAAACCAGAGGCCGAAGTTGCGGACTACCACTCAACGGAGAGCCTTCATGTTGCCCGACCCGCTCCACCCAGCAATAGTTCACTTCCCAATTGTACTCGTTTTTCTCCTCCCGATCTTCGCCATTGGTGCCATCTGGGCGATCCGGCGCGGATCGGCACCACGCCGCACGTGGGCTGTTCCGGTCGCGCTATCGGCCGCGCTGGCGGTAAGCGCATGGGTTGCAGTCCAGACGGGTGAATCACAGGAAGACAAGGTCGAGAACATCGTCCCTGATGCGGCGATCGATGCACACGCGGATGCAGCCGAGCTGTTCCTCACCCTTTCGGGTGTGCTGGTCCTCGTCGTTGGCGCGGGGCTCATGCCTGGCGTCGTCGGCCGCTCCGCCCGGATTGCGGGTGCAGCAGGTGCACTTGGCCTCGTCGTCATGGGTGCCCGCGTCGGACATTCAGGGGGAAAGTTGGTGTACACTCACGGCGCTGCCAGCGCGTACACACACCCGAACCCCTTGCCAGCCGCGATCGGTGCCAACAAGACAGCCGTCGAGGAGCGCGGGCGCCATGGCAACTGAACCGGACGGAAAACCCGACGAGAGCTGTTCGCGTTGCCCGATAGTCGTTGACCGGCGCGTGTTTCTCCGTAACGCCGCGATCGCTGCAGCCGCTGCGCTCGCAGGGCTCGGCGCAGCACGTTCGGCGGCGTTCGCCAGCACTGTCGGCACAATCAGCGCGTACGACCGACGCGGCACTGAGCGGTCGTACCGTATTCCTGCAGCGGAAAGCGTGTACGTGGACAGTGAAAGCGAAGTAATCCTCGCGCGCTGGCAAAACCGGCTGTACGCGTTTTCGCTGGCATGCCCGCACCGTGGTGCCACGCTGGAATGGCGGCCAGATGAAAGCCGCGTGTTCTGCCCGCGTCACAAGGCGCGTTTCCGGCCGGACGGTGCACACGACAGCGGACGTGCGTCGCGCAACCTGGATCGATTCGACATCCGCCGAATCGGCGACAGCGTCGTAGTCAACCTCGATGCGCTGAGGCGTGCGGATACCGATACGGCAGCATGGGCCGCGGCGTCGGTGTACGTCGCATGATCAGCACACACCCTCGGCAACTCGGCACGTAGCGAGTCGGTCATGGGAAGCACTGCGCGCATCTACGCCAGCTGCCCCCTTGACTCTGTACCAAGGTATAGGGTCTATCGTTCGTCAGTCCTTGAGACCGACGACCAGCACCGACGGCGCTGGAAGGGAGGAGAGAGAGTATGGCCTGGAAAACGGAATGTTGCGGATGGGATGTCTGGGGTGAGTTGGCAGGGATAGGGCCCGACGGGCACCCTGCTGCAGCGCTGGAATGGCCTGCGGAAACCGGTGACAAGCCAACGGTGGCACGCGCTACTGTGCGCCGCTCGAATCGCCCGTCCCCATCGACTGGCTCGGTTAAAGCGAACAACACATTACAAAACGGAAACAGGTAGCATCATGCCAGTGCGTGGTCCTCGTCTTAGAATCCTTCGCCGGCTCGGGACGCAGCTCCCGGGCCTCTCTGCCAAGACCGCCGCTCGCCGGCCGTATCCGCCTGGTGAGCATGGCCCCGTTCCAACGCGTCGCCGGCCAAGCTCGCTGCGGCGTCGGCTGGAAGAGAAGCAGAAGGTTCGGTTCAATTACGGTGTGACCGAGAGGCAGATGGAGCGCTACCTGGATGCAGCGCGTGCGCTCCAGGGCAACACGGGAGAAAATCTGCTGATGCTGCTCGAACGGCGTCTGGACAACGCCGTATTTCGACTTGGTTTCGCACGCACCATCCCTGCAGCACGACAGCTGATTGCGCACGGACACGTGCTGGTGGATGAACGGCGAGTGGATCGGCCCGGGTACCGGCTCGAGATTGGGGAGACCGTTTCGTTGAGTTCGCGCGCACGCGCGCGCGAGTCACTCCGCGCCTCTGCCGAGCTGGGTCCATTGTTGAGGCTACCGAGTTATTTGAGACGTGATCCGGATGATGTATGCGCTGGTCGTGTCGTTACGTTGCCGGCACGCGCGGACGTTCCGTTTCCGGTCGCGGAGGCGCTGATCATCGAGTTCTACGCGCGCTGAGAGCAAATAGCGGTCACGCAAGAAATGCAGATGCGTCGATGATGAAATGCGCGATCATGTTGACCCAGATGTTGCGGCGCCAGAGATAGAGAATCGTAAGCGCCGCACCTGCGAGGCCGGCAATGAAGATGTGATGCCAGCCCCAGAAACTGATGTGATCGAGCGTGAACACCGCGCACGTCACAACGCCGGAAACTGCGCGGCTTCCTGTCAGTTCCTCCAGCCGCTCGATTGGATAGCCGCGGAAGAGAATCTCCTCAGATACGGCCGCCCGCACTACGATGAGGACGTTGAGCCAGTAAGGGAGCGCGGATATGGAAGCAATCTGACTGCGTTCGCTCCAGTGCAGCGCCGGGAACACAACGAGCAGCATGAACGCCAGGCTCGCCAGGATCAATATGCCCGCGACAATGGCGATGATCCCATCCTTCAAGCCGAGGGCGCGGAATCCGATCGACGACAGAGGCCGGCGCTCCACCCGGACGACGTACAACAACATCCCGACGACCCACGCCCAGACGATGAGCTCGTATTCCAGCCGATTCACCAGGCCGGCTTCGTCGTGAATCCAGGAGCCGACGGGTAGACTGAAAAAGCCGAGCGCGAGCAGCACGCCCACAGCGGGGACGCGCCAACTGCGCCAATTGTGCCGAACGGCGATGGCTCGCACTTCAACCGACATCTCTGGCACCTCTCTTCGCGCGAGCACTGCTGCTGCGCGCGCGGCGCACCACGCGGATGAATTCATCCAGCGCGGCGGTCGTGCGTTTGCGATCGCCGGTGCTCATGAGCTCGAGGAACAGGCCGTCGAACACTGCAACCAACAGCGTTGCCATGGCATCGGTCTGCTCCGCGGGCGGCAGTGCCGTGCGCACGAGCTCGATCCAACCCCGGGAATTGCGCGTGAGATAGCGGCCATAGGTCTCGGGGTTCTGCGCCGCCAGGATCTGCAGCTCATATAGCAGCCGCAGAGAGCGGAAATTCCGCCGGGATGTCGCCCAATTCCAGAAAGTCCTGATCGGCGGCTCGCGCTCTTCCCCGGCCGACACCTCGGCGAACGACTCCCGCAGGCGGCTGTGCAGGGCGTCCAGCACCTCGGCCAGAAGCCGCTCCTTGGAGCCGAAATGGTAGATCAGAAGGCGCGCACTGGTGCCGGCGGCGGCAGCCATTGGCCGCAGCGACAGATCCGCCAGGCCGTGCTTCAGCAGATACGCGATCGTCGCGTCCAGAATTTCCTGCTTGCGAGGTACCATGTAACAAACGTTACATGTAACGATCGTTTCAGTCAAGC
>DATNCZ010000058.1:0-3257 GCA_035553335.1 Gemmatimonadaceae bacterium | reverse complement strand
CGGCGTCAGCCGCTTCCGATATATTTCGACGTAGCCGACGGAGACGACGGTGACGATCGCCGACAGCACGAAGGCGAGCGACGCGGCGAGCGTCATGCTCGAGTCGACGCTCGACCAGTTGGAGACGGCGGCGATGAAGATCGCGACCGCGAGGCACAGACGGCCGATGAAGACCCAACGCAGCAGGCGGCGCGGGTCGAGGATGGCCTTGAGTGCGGGGTCGGACGATCGAGGGGTCAGTCGCACGGAGGCGGGGGGGGCGTTGCAAACTGCGAGTATTCCGCGGGGGCGGGGCCCTCGGAAACCGTTGCATTTCGCTATACCCGAGACGATTCCGCGGCGAAGCGGTTACAGCCGTGGCGTGGATCGTGGATCGTGGATCGTGGATCGTGGATCGTGGATCGGCGGACGTCAGTGGTCGGGCTTCCAGGCCCCGGGGGTCATCGTGGATGATGGGACATATCTGAACGTCACTCCGCGGCTGGCCATTCCTCGGTCGGAGCTTCAATACCGGGCGAGCCGGTCTGGGGGCCCGGGCGGGCAGCACGTCAACACCTCGTCGACGCGGATCGAGTTGCTCTGGGACCTCGCGAGCTCACGCGCGGTGACCGACGAGGAGCGCGAGCGGCTCCGGACCAAGTTCGCGGCTCGGCTGGATTCAGACGGAATGGTTCGGGTGGTGGCGAGCGATCGGCGCAGCCAGCAGCAGAACCGTCAAGCTGCGGACGAACGGCTGGCGCGCATCATCAAACACGCGCTCCACGTGCCGAAAGTGCGCCGGCCGACGAAGCCGACGCGGGCGGCGAAGGAGCGGCGGTTGAGCGAGAAGAAGAAGCGAGGGGAGAGGAAGCGGGAGCGGCGGGGGGAGGTGGACTAGACATCGCGCCAGCAGAACCGCCCACTACGTCTCGGGAACCACCAATCTGCGGCTAGCATGCCGGGCCGGACGACCCGGGCGGTCTCTGGAGCTAATACAGCCGATGCCCTGCGTACCAATTGGCAAGATTGTAGGCTGTCACCGGATCGCGAACGAGATGCTGCTCTGACAATTCTCCCAGGACTTGCAACGATTCACGCGACTCGACACTCGATATCCTTCTCGCCCCCGGCACTCCGCCGCTCGCGTCGGTAATCAGCGCTGCTATCGCCGCCGACGCGACTGCAGGGTCGGACGTCTTCGCGACTTGCTTAAGGTAGAGGAGAGCTGTTGCCCTCTGCGGAGTCGTCGTCAGAAAGAGCAAGGCGGCTTGGCGCAACTGCAGGACAGGCGACCGCTCGGCGATTTGGACCAGCCGATCGTATGCACCTGCGTATGGCTGGCCCGGCCCCGTCTCATCTCGTCCCGCAGCAAAAAGCACGTTCATTGCGCGGATTGCGGCTGTGTAACGGCGAGCATCGGTATTCCGTGGCCCGACGGCAAGGACTCGATTCACCAAGCTGTCGCCGAGCTGATCAAGTGCCGCTGGCGCGGTGTTCGCGCGGGCGCGGCGAAAAACCGGCACGAGCTTCGAAATGTCCCCGGATAAACCCGCGTGGGCGAGGATGCCGACGCCCGACGAATCAGCAACTTGAACTGTGGTTCGTTGTGCGTCGACCCTGGCAGACGCAAAGGCGAGCAGAAGCAAGGCGAGTTTCATGCTAGCATCCCGGAGCAAGATAGTTCCATGCACGCACCTGAGTTAGCGGCCACGAGCCGGCCGACGTGCCGGGTTGGTACCACCGAAGGCTATATGTCATGGTTGGCAGACTCGGATCGTCCAGAGCCGCACTCGCATTGATCACGCTGAGGTTTGCGAAGTAGATTCCGTTTGCTTGATACAGTACATCGGTAAGGACGTCATCAAGTGATCCGCGCCTAACCACGCGTTCTCCCAGAGAATCGGCGTCCGGCAACGAGTCAAATTCCGCAATCGCCGCTCTTTGGTGGCACTGCTCGTGGAGCCACGTCCGATCGAAGAAAGCCGAGTAGTTCGAGTTCTGATAGCACGTAAGATTGATCGTCCAAAGATTGGCGGGGCCAATCACCCCAGAGTTTGCGCACGCAAGGCTCGTCGCACTGTCAGTCGCCGAAGTGAAAGAATAAGCATGACCATCCGAGCGAATGTCCTTCAGTACCTGCGAATGCATAATCAGACGCGCGGATATCGCGGTCGTGTACCAGAGCGTGGTATTAGGGCCATCGCGGATTGAGTCGAACTGGGCGACGCTGCCTGCGCCACCGTTCCACATAGGTGTAAATATGTAGGTTTGATTTCCGCACTCCGTGCCGCCCGTATGACCCATGGGTGGCGGTGGTGAGTCAAAGTGGCGAGCCAACGAATCGCAGTCATAACTCCCTTGCGTTTCGTTGACCGCCAGCGCAGTCCCGCGCCAGGACCAGTTTCGATCGCGTACCGTGATCGTGTCGCTCGCCGGCGTAGCAACAATTCCGGCGACGGTGCCAGCGACCGTAACTACGCCGGAGGCGGCCATCGGGCCAATCCACGTAACGCTACTCACGTTGTCGGCACGAACCACGCTATCGATCCCATTCACCTGAGGATCCGGATTAGGATGGAACGTCCAAGCCGTCGGGGACAGCGTGCCTGCGGCTTTTGTGCTGGCCGTGCATGTTACGATGGTGCCCCGCGTTGGCGTCTGATTATCACACTGCAGATCAATTCTTGGCGTCACGGTAATGTGCTTGCTATCAGAGTCTCCCTGACCCCCTACGGAGCTTGTGAAGGCCCACATCGTACCGGATTCGCGCATTCCCACCTTGCACGATGTGTCTGCCGAACTGCACGGAGTAGCGTCGTGCTGCGAAGTATCAGTCGGTAACCAAAGCCAGCGTGCCGCCGGTCCGGCCGCACCGTCGTATTTTGGCGTGAACGTCACCGTATCGCCCGAGCTGACCGATGTCTTGTCCGCGTCCAACGAGAAATTCGAGTACACCGTCACATTCGTACTTGCATCCCCATACGCCCACGAGTGCGCGATCATCGTGCCCGACACCGGCACATTCATCAAGCACGGATTGGCAGTTCCGCATGGCCATTGCGTGCTGCCCACACTCGGCCTCCACTCCCAGGAGCCCATGTCCAGCCTGCCACCGTCGTCGCGTGATGCGGTGAACGTGACTTGCTGGTTCGCCTTGACGTATGCAGGCGACGCGTTCAGATGAACAAAGTCAGTCAGCTTCATGACCGTGACGTCTTGCTGACTTTCCAATCGATACTTTCCGAAAGACCCGTTGGGTCCGCCAATTCCCGCTGCAA
>DATNCZ010000057.1:0-3713 GCA_035553335.1 Gemmatimonadaceae bacterium | reverse complement strand
GAGCGACATAAGCCTGCTTCCGCCGTGCTCGGGAGCGTTCCGTAGCCCCGTTTCCCAGAATCGGTCGCGACACGCGAACACCGTTCGGAGCACGCTACCCATTGCGAGGCCATCCACCGCAGCCGCCACCGCCGGAATTTCGGGCTCGAACGTGATAGCGCCCGGCGCCGGAGGCACGGCCTGCATTACACCGATGGGTACGGTGACTATCACGGTTCGTCCCGACACCGTACGGAGCTCGCCCGCGGCGGTCTGGCAGCTCACGACGACGTTTCCGCGCTCCCACTCGACTCTGGTCACCACGGTATTGAGCTCGATCGCATCGTAAACGTCGCGCGCGAGCCACGCCGACACACGGTCGTAACCATCCACCACGCGCCCGGTCCGTTCATCCTCGGGGCTCGCGGCAGGGTCACCGCCCCGCGCGAGCCAGCGCTCGCTCACGAGTGATATGTCGGCAGCGTGGAATCCCTGCACGAATTCGATCGCACTGGCCCGCGCTCGGGCATCTTTCGGCTTGCGCTTCCGCGCAGCTCGTTCCGTGAGGAAATCCCTGAAGCTCCGGTCCGGCGTACGGTGCTCGTCCAGCTTCCCGAGCACCTTTTCTATCCGCTTCCAGAAATCGACCTGCCTGAAAGTTCCTTCGCGCGCCTGCCAGTGCTCGCCAACCACATCGAATGCTGTCAACCCTGAGGCATCGATTATCGTATCAGTGTTGGGAGTGGCGCCGTGTAAAAACTCGGCACCAAGCTCGATCGGAACTACCACTGAAGGGTCGCGGTATGTGAAGATTCGGCCACCGACGCGGCCCCGCGCCTCCAGGACGATGACGCTACGCCCGTTTGCGCGCAGCTCCTTTGCCGCGGCGAGGCCAGCCGCACCCGCTCCGATTATTATCGCGTCGACCACGTCAGCCTGATCCATTCGGACTGAATTATACACGGCAATTCGCATATGCAACGTTTTGTACCCGGATCACTGTCAACGAATGCCGCGGCCCTGCTCGCCGCGAGCTGTTTCGTCATGCTCGCTGCGGGCTGCAGGCCCGCGTCGTTTCACGGCACTGCCTACGAGCCGCCCGAAGCCGCGCCGCCGGTCGTACTGCAACGGGCCAACGGCGCCAAATTCTCGCTCGCGGACCAGCGTGGATCCGTCGTGCTGCTGTACTTTGGCTACACGCACTGCCCCGACGTCTGCCCGACGACGCTCTCCGACTGGAAGCGCGTCAAGGACGGCCTCGGCCGCGATGCATCGCGCGTTCGTTTTGTCTTCATCTCGGTCGATCCCGATCGCGACGATCCCGTCACGCTGCAACATTTCGTGTCACGCTTCGATCCGGAATTCATCGGCGCAACCGCCGATTCAGCGACACTCGCCGGAATCGAGCACTCCTTCCACGTAAATTCATCGCGAGAGGAATCCACGTCCGCCAGCGGCTACTCGGTGACCCATCCGTCGCAGACATTCGTGGTGGACAAGAGCGGCAATCTCCGCCTTCTCTACTCATTCGGAATGCAGACGAGCGACATGGTATCTGACATTCGGCAGCTGCTGCGCGGCGCATGAGCGCGCCTGTCGTGCGGACGCTCGCACTGATGTCCACGCTCGCCGGGCTCGCCGCATGCCATCGCGACGCACCGTTGGCGGCAACGACGTTCGAGCTTCATGATGCATGGGTCCGCGCCACGCCCGATTCAGGTTCGACGACGGCAGGTTACATCCGATTCGTCAACGGCACCGCGGATACGGTCTGGGTATCGCACTTCTCATCCGACGACGCAGCCACGGTCGAGCTGCATCAATCATCCGACGTCGCGGGCGAGATGCACATGGCGATGCTCGATTCACTCGCCGTCGCGCCGAATCACAGCGTAACGATGCGTCCGGGCGGCTATCATCTGATGCTGATCGGCGCAACGCACGCATTCGTGCCGGGTTCGATGGTGCGAATCGTGATGCATCTCTCGAACGGCGCCGTCGTTTCCACGTCCGCGAGAGTGAAGAGCTGAGTTGATTCCCGAGTGAATCCCTGACGCATCGAGCGCAGCGTCAGGGGGCGTGCGTCAGATCTCCAGCTGCGCGCCGAGCTCCACCACCCGATTCGGCGGAAGGCCAAAGAACGCTGTAGCCGGCAGTGAATTTCGCGCCATGAATGCGTACAACTTCTTGCGCCAACGGGCCAGCTTCGTGCTTCCAATTGGAAGCAGCTGTTCGCGGCCGAGATAGTAGGTGGTCTCCATGCGCTGCGCACGCACCCCGAATGCGCGAGCGGATGCAAGCAGCCGTTGTGCGTCCGGCGCCTCCATGAACCCGTACTGCGCAACCACGCGCCAGAAGCCAAGCGGCAGCTTGGTCACGGTCATTCGCTCGGCGTCGTTCACCTCGGGTATCTCCTTCACCTGTATCGTGAGCAGAATCACCTCTTCGTGCAGCACCTTGTTGTGCTTGAGATGATGCAACAGCACCATCGGTGCACCACTCGAGTCGGCGGTCATGAAGACAGCCGTGCCAGGGACGCGCACGACGTGAGTCTCTGCCAGACTCTTCAATAGCGCATCGAGCGGAAGGCTCGCGTTACGCAGCAGCGTGCGCGTGATCCTGCGACCGGAATGCCACGTCGTCATCAGCGTGAAGATCGCGCCCGCGATCGCGAGCGGTACCCATCCACCGGATTCGATCTTGACCATGTTCGAAGCCGCGAACCCGAGATCGATGATCAGGAAGAAGGCGGCGAAGGAGATGTACTGCCACGGCTTCCAGTTCCACTTCATCTGTGCGAGCTGAGTGAACAAGAGCGTCGTGATCACCATCGTGCCCGTCACGGCGATGCCGTACGCCGCACTGAGTGCCGCCGACGATCCGAAGCCCAGCACCATGATCACGCAACCGATCATGAGCGCGTTGTTCACTTCGGGCACGTAGATCTGACCCGCTTCCTCGCCGGACGTGTGGATGACGTTGAAACGCGGGCTGTATCCGAGCTGCACGCACTGATGCGTGAGCGAGAACGCGCCCGTGATGAGCGCCTGTGATGCGATCACGGCGGCAATGGTCGCGAGGGCGATCAGCGGATACAGCATCGCGTGCGGCGCGAGTGCGAAGAATGGATTCTCCACACTCGGCGGATTCTCCAGTACGATGGCACCCTGGCCGAAATAGTTCAGCGCCAGAGACGGAAGCACCAGCCCGAACCATGCGATCCGGATCGAACGGCGGCCGAAGTGCCCCATGTCCGCGTACAGCGCTTCCGTCCCGGTGACAGCGAGCACCACCGCGCCGAGCAGGAGGAATGCCGTGCGTCCGTCGTTCAGGAACAACTGCACACCGTACATCGGACTTATGGCGAGGAGAATGTGCGGGTGCTGCATGACCGAGTAGGCGCCAAGGACACCGATCGTGCCGAACCAGAGCAGCATCACGGGGCCGAACACCCATCCGATATTGGCGGTCCCATGTCTCTGGACAAGAAACAGCAGAACGAGGATGACCACCGAGAGCGGGACGACGAGATGACTGAGCGTCGGTGTGACTACTTCGAGTCCCTCGACGGCGCTCAGCACGGTGATCGCGGGGGTGATCACGCCGTCGCCGTAGAGCAGGGCAGCACCGATCAGCCCCGTCATGACGAGAATGACGCGCCATCGTTTGGATAATCGCTCGCGCTGCTGCAGGATCAGCGCGAGCAGCGCAAGGATTCCGCCTTCACCGCGATT
>DATNCZ010000056.1:0-7150 GCA_035553335.1 Gemmatimonadaceae bacterium | reverse complement strand
TGCTCAGCCACGAGGAAGACGCGCGCGCGACCGAGCTCACGCTCGTCAGTGATGTCGCGACCGAGTACCTGCAGCTGCGCGAGCTGGACGAGAGCATGCGCATCGCCGAGGCGACGAGGGCGGCGGGACAGGCTGTACTGGAGCTTGCGCGTCGCAGGTTCGCGCAGGGCCAGATCTCCGAGCTGGATGTGCGTCAGTTCGAAGCGCAGGTCGCCGATCCGGCGGCGCGCCTCGCGCAATTCGCATTGCAGAGGCGCCAGCAGGAGAATGCTCTGTCCCTGCTGCTCGGCCAGCCGCCTGGCTCGATTCCGCGCGGCGGTCCGCTGCAGGATGTGATTCAGGCCGTCGCGGTTCCCGATTCGCTTCCGGGCGCGCTGATCGCGCGGCGGCCGGACGTGATGCGGGCGCAGCGAGACATGCAGGCGTCGCTCGCACGAATCGGTGTCGCGGAAGCGAACAGACTCCCCACGATCACGGTAGGTGGAGACTACGGCTCACAACGGCCGGAGGCGAACAAGCTCTTCACGCGGCCGGGCGAGATCTACACGCTGCAAGCCGGTCTGTCGTTCCCGCTATTCACCGGTGGTCGCTTGCTCAACGAGGAGCGCGCGGCGCGTGCACGCGCGGAGGAGAGCAAGGCGCAGTATCAGCAGACAGTGCTCACGGCGTTGCGTGAAGCCAGCGACGCGCTTGCCGGTGTCCGGTTGGGCCGCGATCAGCTTGTAGCGCAGCAGACGCAGGCGCGTGCGTTGACGATCGCAGCGTCGATCGCGGAACGGCGATATGCGAGCGGCGTGTCGAGCTATCTCGAAGTGCTGAACGCGGAGCAGAGCCTGTTCAACGCTCAGCTGAATCTGGTCGCGGTGGAGCAGCAGTATCTCACGGCAACGGTGCAATTGTACAAGGCGCTGGGCGGAAGCTGGGACGGAGCGGGAATCCGGTGAGGCGCGGATGCATCCGCGCCTCGCGCGCTACAGCGCGGCCACACCCTTCACCGGCACGTTCGTCGTAAGCTCCGGCTGCGGATCTTCGCGCAGCTCGGCGAGGTACTCGTGCACGAACTTGACCGCCATCGAGCCCTCGCCGACCGCTGCTGCCACGCGCTTGGCGGAGCCAAGTCGCACGTCGCCAGCCGCAAATACACCGGCCTGACTCGTCTCCAGCAGGAACGGTTGCCGCTTGCGCGTCCAGCCCGGCGTGTTGGCGAGCTGGCGGCCGGTGCAGACGAATCCCTTGGGGTCGGTGTCGATCTGCGCCGGTAGCCAGTCGGTTCGCGGAATGGCTCCGATGAGCGTGAAGACCGCTGGCGTGTCGATCGTGCGTCGCTCGCCTGTCGTGGTGTTTTCGACGACGACGCTCTCGAGACGCGTGTCGCCGTGCAGCTCGCGAACCTGAGTGGTGTAGAGCACGTCGATGTTTGGCGCGGCCTCGATGCGATCGATGAGATAGCTCGACATGGTCTGTCGCATGCTGTCGCGCCGTACGAGCATCGTCACTCGCCGCGTGTGCTGTGCGAGGTACACCGCTGCCTGACCGGCTGAGTTGCCAGCGCCTACGATCACGACGTCCGCGCCGCCGCACGCATCCAGTTCCGTCTTCGTCGCGACGTAGTAGATACCGATCCCCTCGAAACGTTCGCGATCGGCAACGTCGAGCTTGCGATAGTCCGCGCCCGTTGCGATCAGAACGCAACGCGCCGACGCGGTTTCACCGTCGTCCATGCGCACCGTGAGGTGCGATCCTTCATCTTCGAGCGCCGTTACGGGCGCAGGCGTGGACAGGCGCGCACCGAATTTCTGTGCCTGCAGTGTCGCCGCCCTGGTGAGATCGGCGCCCGTAATTCCCATGGGAAAGCCGAGGTAGTTCTCGATCGCGTTGGATGCGCCTGCCTGTCCACCCGGGGAGTCGGCGTCGAGTAGCAGCGTGGTGAGCCCTTCGGAGGAGCCGTACACCGCGGCCGCGAGTCCGGCGGGGCCAGCACCCACGATCACCAGATCATAGACTTCGGTTCCGATCTCGCGCTTGAGCCCGACAGCCTGTGCGAGGTCGCGCGTGGATGGATTGCGTAGCACGGGCTGGCCGGTGCACACCACGACGGGGAGCGCCTCATCGCCGACGCCGAAGTGGCGCAGCAACTCGGCGGCGCCGGAGTCGGTATCGACGTCGAGCCATCTCATCGGTACCTGATTGCGCGAGAGAAACTCGCGAATGCGGTACGTGTCGCGCGAATTCCTCGACCCGATAACGCGGACGCCCTCGAATCCGGACTCGAGAAGCTGTTCTCTGCGCGCAATGAACGCCTGCAGAATGACATCACCCATCGCGGGATCTTCAGCAATCAGGCGGCGGATATCGGCCGGTGCGACTTCGAGCACATCGGTCTCGCCCCGCGCCACTGCGCTCACGACCGTGATGCGTCGCGTGAGGATGTCGATGTCGCCGGTGAACTGCCCCGGTTCATGCACCACGATCGTTCGCGGCTCGTCGCCCGAATGATCGAGAATCTCGATCGCGCCGGACAGAACCACGAAGAAAGTCGCCGGGCTCACTCCGGCCTGAAACAGCGTATCGTTGTGATGGAAGTGACGCCGCGTGGCGTACTTCGAAAGTGTTTCTATCTGCCGCTCGGTCAGGCTGGGGAATGCAACGTTTGAAGTCACGGGTTCCGGGATGTGAACGACTGTTCGATATGGTCAATATGAAATGGAGCGGGTTGGCTCACGGGTGGCGGATGCGGGCGCCCAAAACAATCTGCACTGATAGCTTCATGCCGTAACAGTATGATACACGGCCGGTCAACGACGAGCTGTCACCGGCGCGTTCCGTCGGCCCGCACCCCTATCAACGTTCCCATGAACATCGAGCAACAATTCGTGGACGTGCACGACTTCTGGTCACCCCGGGTGATCGGCCGCGTCAACGATCAGTACGTCAAGATCGCGAAGCTCAAGGGCGAGTTCACGTGGCACAAACACGATGATGAGGATGAAATGTTCCTCGTCGTCAAGGGTCGGTTGAAGATCCAGTTCGAGGACGGTGACGTCGAGCTCGGACCGGGTGATTTCCACATCGTCCCGAAAGGTGTCAGGCACAATCCGGTCGCGGACGACGAGTGCTGGGTAATGCTGATCGAAACTGTGACGACCAAACACACGGGAGATGTGATATCTCCACTGACCAGGACGATCGAGCAACAGCTGGGCGGATAGGTTCGATCGCGGCAATCAGCATGACTTGCCGCCGCCCCGGTCACCGCTCTACGATGCGACGCTCAGCGGCGGCAATTCGGATTCGATCTTCGTGCGCTCCGGCTCGAGCCACGGCGGGAGCACCAGAGTCTCGCCCAGCGATTCCGCGCTCTCGTCGATCGTGAAGCCCGGCCCATCGGTCGCGACTTCGAACAGCACGCCGCCCGGCTCCAGAAAGTAGACCGAGTGGAACCAGAAGCGGTCGATGACTTCCGTCGGACGACGGTGCGCTGCGTCCACTCGCGCGCGCACTGCGAGCTGTGCAGCATCGTCGGCAACTCGCCATGCAACGTGATGGATTCCGCCGACGCCCCAGCGGCCGCGCGTCCCGTCCCGAATCTCACGAATGTCGAGATGCCTGCCCGATCCACCGTCACCGACGCCATAACGGTGCCATCCATCCTCCACGCCCATCGCGCGAAAGCCGAGCACGTTGACGAGAAAATCTTCGGTCAGCGCGAGATCGCGCTCCCACAATCGAACCGACTGCAGGCCACGGATCTGATGCTCCGCTGGCACTGGACTGCGATCCCACGCCGCGAATGTACGAGCGTCGTCGGTCGCAACGAGTGCGATGGGTTGTCCGAACGGATCGCGAATGGCGAGTGTGCGCTCCGAGTGGCGCACCGATTCCGCTTCGATCGCGACGCCCAAGTCACTGAGTCTGGCACGCCAGTATGCCACGCTCGCGGAAGGGATCGCGATCGAAACTTCCATCGCGAGCCCGATACCATCCTGGACCGGCGGTGAGTCTGCCCACGGAAAGAAGGTGAGATCGGTACCGGGATTGCCGTCGGCGTCCGCATAGAACAGGTGGTACGTGTCCGGCACATCCTGGTTGACTGTCTTCTTCACGAGCCGCATGCCGAGCACGTGCGTGTAGAAGTCCAGGTTCGCCTGCGCGTCGCCGGTGATGGCCGTGACGTGATGGATTCCGCTGATCTCGCTCATACAGGGAACTTAACGCGCCCCTCCAGTGGCTGGCGGAGCCACCCGCGGGACCGCAATTGTCGTTCGTCCGTCGCTCTGCTCGAGGCGCGCGCCCTGGCCGCCGAGCAGGCGCTCCGCCAACAGCAGGCTCACGCTCACCGAGCGGGACGCACCGCAACACGAAGTGATGCGTATTTCATCAGCGGTGGCGGAGGCGTCGATCGTGACTGTGCTGCCGGGTATGGCATAACGAATGTCGTCGGCCAGCGTAAGGCGGATTGCATCACGGAGCTGGGTGAACGCGCCGATCGTGCTGGGCAGGCCTGGCGCAATGTTCACGACGAGCGATACATCCGCGCGTGACGCCTGCGCCAGAAGCTCCGGCTGAAGTGCTCGCAGGATCTCGCCAACTCGCACCACGTCGCGCCGCGCGGCCGCGACCGCGCGATCCGCGCCTGCGATGTCACGAAGCGCGTGGAGCTCCTCGGCGATGTTATCCAGCGCGGCGGCCGCATCCCGGAGCATCTCCTCCTGATTGTCGTTGAGCTCGCCAAACTGCGCGGTGAGCAGGATGTGGATCGGTATCCGCGCGTCGTCGAGCGAGCGCTCGGCGGATGTGGCCGCTGTTGCGAGCGCGGACGTGTAGTCGGTGTCCGAGGATATTGGTGTGCTCATGGTGACGTAGTGGTTGTGGGACGTTCGTTGAAAGCCGCGACCAGCACATCGAGGTCCTGAGTGTTGTTGATGAGCTTGTCGATTACAGATCCGCGACGGATGTGGTCCAGGAAACTTCGTCGCGACTGGCCAACGATGGCCAGAGTGATGTTCTTTTCGCGTGCAAACTTGCAGATGGCAGCGGCCACGTCCGTACCTTCGAGCTTCACGATCTCGGCGCCCATGCTCTGTGCAGCCTGAATGTTCTCGACGAGGCGTCGTTGAATCGCCGAATCGATGCGGTCGCTTCGCTCGCTCGGGGTCTGAACGTAGACGCAATACCAGTCGGAGTTGAGACGGCCGGCGATCCTGCTGGCCTTGCGTAGCAGCATCTGCGTGTAGGGCGGGTTGCTCGACATCGCGACGAGAATGCGATCGGCTGTACGGCCGCCACGACCGTTCGCGCGGGGTGAGGGAGCGCTCCGGGCTGCGATGCCCTCGCGAATGCGGTCCACGCTGCTTGCCACCTCACGCAGCGCGAGCTCACGTAGCGTGGTGAGGTTTTCTTCAGTGAAGAAGTTCGTGAGCGCGGACTGAATCTTGTCGGGTGCGTAGATCTTGCCTTCCAGGAGACGCTGGCGAAGGTCCTCCGCACTTATGTCCAGATTGACTACCTGATCCGCCTTCGCGAGCACCCAGTCCGGTACGGTTTCGCGCACCGTTACGCCCAGAGTCTCCTGAACCACATCGTTGAGCGATTCGATGTGCTGGATGTTAACCGCGCTGATCACACTTATTCCCGCATCGAGTATGTCCTCGACATCCTGCCAGCGTTTCGTGTGTCGGCCGCCCGGCACGTTCGTGTGCGCGAGCTCGTCGACGAGCGCTACGGCGGGCGCGCGCGCGATCACCGCGTCCGTATCCATCTCTTCCAGAACGACGCCTCGATACTCGACGCGACGACGTGGAATCACCTCGATGTTGGCGAGCTGTGCCTCCGTCTCAGCGCGCCCATGCGACTCGATGAAGCCCGCTACGATGTCGATGCCGCGAGCCCGCAGGGCGTTTCCTTCCTGCAGCATGCGATATGTCTTGCCGACCCCTGCAAACGATCCGATGTAAACCTTGAGCTTCCCGCGCTCGCGGCTCTCGAGCAGGCGCAGGAACTCCGTTGACCCGGGTGTGGCCTCGATACCAGTCACTTCTCCGTTATTCGGGGCGTTCATCCTGATTCCTCACATCTTTACGAGCAGGGCCAGGTTGAGACGGGTCTCGGTCTTGCGAAGATCGGGCGACCAGCCCTGTACGAACGACCCGGGCGCACCGACGTTTCCGCCGGGCGGCGTGACTCCGCCGAATCCCGCGAAGTATGGCACGTTTGCCGCGCGGTGGTCGAGCTCGACTCGGAATGTCGTGAACTCGTCCGGCATGAAATCCAGAGTCGCCGATGCGTCCCAGGCGCTGAACTTGTCGCCCGGATTCTCGGTGAAGTATGGGGTTCCAGAAAAGGCGGTTGCGCCATTGATGGGCGGCATGAGCACGAGATACCGTCCCGGATTGTTCATTGCTCCGCCGCCCAGTGTAATGCCGATGGTGTTGCTGGCAAGCCAGGCTCTGTTGTAGAACATGAAGCCGAGGAAATTCTGTGCCGGCCCGCCTGTGCCGGATGAGGTGCACTGAACGCCACCACCGCTCTCGCATCCTGCGTCGAATGTCAACGAAAAGGCCGCCCTGTCGAACTGTCTCGTCGGATTGTCGTAGTACTTGATCTGCAGGCTGTTGTCCGTGTGGACACGCATGCGATGAGGAATGCCAAGCCAGTCGTGACCGTAGTAGCTGTTGGAGTGAACCGACACGGCTCCATTGGGGCGCCACAGTACCTGGAGGCCTGCACCAGGTGTGCCGTTGAACATCCCGTATGATTGCCATCCGTTGACGAGCCACGGCTCGATCTTGAGCCTGTCGTTGACGAATATCTGCAGTCGCACGCCGTTGAAGAACCACGGTGTGTTGGATGACACGTAGGAGGGCTGGTACGCCCAGTTGTCATAGTTGTAATAGCTGAACAGACCGACGTACGACATGAAGATGCCGGCATCGAGGTTCACACCGCTCAGCTTGTTCCAGTGGTATCCGCCATATGCCTCGGACAGGTAGCGATACGCGTTCGCAAGATCCCATTGTCCGCGTGCCGGGCTGGCGTCGTTGCGCGGCGTCATCGTGGAATACATGCCGAACTGCGTCATCAGACGCCCGCGCGCGTGTCCACAATGAAAATCGCCCCCCAGGCCGAGCTGCTGCACCTGAAATTCACCTGT
>DATNCZ010000055.1:0-15446 GCA_035553335.1 Gemmatimonadaceae bacterium | reverse complement strand
TCGATGGCGACGCGCGGATCGCTCGGCGGACTTTCCGCGCGCACTGCGGAGGTTGCGGACGTGCTCGACGCGTTCGGCTTCGACAGAATCATCATCGAGACGGTGGGAGTTGGGCAGACCGAGCTCGACATCGCACGCACTGCCGATACTACGGTCGTCGTGCTCGTTCCAGAATCGGGCGATTCGATCCAGACGCTCAAGGCCGGCGTGATGGAGATCGCCGACATCTTCGTCGTCAACAAGGGTGACCGTCCAGGTGCGGATCGGCTGCGCAACGACATCGAGCTGATGCTCGGCTTGCGACGCGGATCGGCCGGCGCCCTTCCCGCACATCACGGCGTTCAGCTCAAGACTTTCAACCCGATCCGCATAGCGCGCGAGGCTGCCAGGGCGGAAGATCCCGAGCGATGGACGCCGCCCGTGCTGGGCACCATCGCATCCCAGGGAGTGGGTATCGACCTGCTGCTGGCCGCCGTGGCGCGTCACTTTCGTTATCTTGAGATGTCAGGCGCTCTCAAGGGGCGCCGGCGCATACGGCTTCGGAATCAGGTCGCTGAAGTGGTGGCCGAACGGGTGCGCAACAGGCTCTGGGACGACCCGGAGACCAACGTATGGCTTGACGCGCAGCTCGACCTGCTGGAATCCGGAGCGGCAACGCCGTTCAGCGTTGCGGACGAGTTGCTGAGACGAAGCGGTCCCTTGTTGACTGGAGTCGATGCATGACGACGGCTGAGATGCTGGAGCTGGACAGACTGCGTGAGGAAGTCGCGCAGTGGCGCGCGCGATTCGACGCCGCGAAAAAGCGCAATGCGCTATTCGCGAATTCCGGCGACGTCGTCGATCCCGTTTACACGGCGCTCGACATCGCTGGCGACGGATCGGCGCTGGAGCTGCCGGGCGAATATCCTTTTACACGCGGCATACACGCGACCGGATATCGTGGCAAGCTGTGGACGATGCGCCAATTTGCCGGCTTCGGCACGGCGCCCGAAACCAACGCGCGCTACAAGTATCTCCTGTCGCACGGTCAGACCGGCCTCTCCGTCGCCTTCGATTTTCCGACGCTGATGGGTTACGACTCGGATCATCCGCGTTCCGAGGGCGAGGTTGGCAAGTGCGGCGTCGCGATATCAAGCCTCGCCGACATGGAGACGCTTTTCGAGGGGATTCCGCTCGACAAGGTTTCCACGTCGATGACCATCAATGGTCCGGCGGTGATTCTGTTCGCGTTCTACGTTGCCGCCGCCGAGAAGCAGGGCGTGGACATCAAGGAACTGCGCGGAACGATCCAGAACGACATCCTCAAGGAGTACATGGCGCAGCACGCGTGGGTTTACCCCATCGAGCCCGCGCTGCGTCTCATAGTCGATAACTTCGCGTGGTCCGCCGAGCACGTGCCGCTCTGGAACACGATCTCGATCTCCGGCTATCACATTCGCGAAGCTGGCGCAACCGCGGCGCAGGAGCTCGCGTTCACACTTGCTGACGGTTTCACATACGTCGAGCGGGGTCTCGCGCGCGGACTGGACGTGGACGACTTCGCTCCGCGCCTGTCGTTCTTCTGGGACATACACAACGATTTCTTCGAGGAGATCGCCAAGCTGCGTGCAGCGCGACGCATCTGGGCGCGGCATCTCAAGGAGCGCTTTGGCGCCAAGGATCCGCGCTCGCTCATCATGCGCTTTCACTCGCAGACAGCGGGCGTGACTCTCACTGCGCAGCAACCGATGAACAACGTGGTGCGCGTCGCGTATCAGGCCATGGCGGCGGTGCTGGGCGGCACACAATCGCTGCACACGAATTCGATGGACGAGACACTCGCTCTGCCTACCGAGCAGGCGGTGCAGGTCGCGCTCCGCACTCAGCAGGTGCTCGCGTACGAGACCGGCGTTCCGAACGTCGCCGACCCGCTGGGTGGTTCCTATTATGTGGAAGCTCTGACGGACAAGCTGGAGCAGGAAGCTGAGGCGTTGTTCGAGCAGATCGCCGAAGTTGGCGGTGTGGTACACGGCCTGGAGACGGGATGGTTGCAGCGCAAGATCGCGGAGTCATCCTCACGCCAGCAGTGGGAGATCGAGCAGCATCGTCGCACGATCGTCGGTGTGAACGAGTTCGTCACCGAAGAGGGCGAGCTCACGATTCCATTGCTCAAGGTGAGCGAGGCTGCGGAGCGCGAGCAGCGTGCGCGCATGGCTCAGATGCGCGCATCGCGTGACAACGGACTGGTCGAATCGCGTCTCACCGCGCTGCGCGAGGCGTCCCGGACCGATACCAATCTGATGCCCTTCATTCTCGACTGCGCTCGCGCCTACTGCACGCTGTACGAGATACGCGCCGCCATGGAAGAAGTATTTGGTGCGTATCGCGAGCCGGTGTTCTTCTAACCCTTGCAATAGAAACAGATGCGCCCTATCCGAGTGCTAGTCGCCAAACCGGGACTGGACGGCCACGACCGTGGCGCCAAAGTAGTTGCGGCCGCGCTGCGCGACGCGGGGATGGAGGTCATCTACACCGGCCTGCATCAGACTCCCGAGATGATCGCGACCGCCGCGATCCAGGAGGACGTCGACGTCGTCGGGCTTTCCATTCTGAGCGGCGCGCACATGACGCTCATTCCGCGCGTACTCGATCTGCTGCGCGCTGACGGACGCGACGACATACTCGTGACCGGCGGTGGTATCATTCCGCGCGAGGACATGGATGCGCTCGAGGCTCGCGGCACCGGGCGGCTGTTCGGACCTGGCACGCCCACCAGCGAGCTCGTGGATTACATCCACGACTGGTTCGAGGCGCGCGAAAGCCAGACAGCGTGACGTCGCGACTGCAGTCGCTTGACGCCGACCTTCGGGAACTCGAGAAGAAGCTCGAGCAGGGCGGTGGCGCAAAGAAGATCGAGAAGCTCCATGCGCAGGGCAAGCTGTCGGCACGCGAAAGAGTCGCGTTGTTGTGCGACCCGGGCAGCAGCTTTCTCGAGATTGGCCTGCTCGTCGCCTACGATCAGTACGATGGCCAGGCGCCGTCGGCCGGCGTTGTAACCGGCCTGTCGGTAATCGATGGCCGCGAGGTCGTGGTGGTCGCAAACGACCCGACCGTGAAGGCGGGTTCATGGTGGCCTGAGACGATCAGGAAGATTCTGCGCGCGCAGGAAATTGCGATGCGGTGCACGATCCCGATCGTGTATCTGGTCGACTCTGCGGGAGTGAATCTGCCGTATCAGGGCGGAGTATTCCCGGGGCAGTTCGGCGCGAGTCGCATCTTCTATTACAACTCGGTGATGCGACGTTACCTGCGTATCCCGCAAATCGCGGCGGTAATGGGCCAGTGCATCGCGGGCGGCGCGTATCTCCCCGCGTTATCCGATGTCATTCTCATGGTGAAGGGAACCTCCTTCATGGGGCTCGGCGGTCCCAACCTGGTGAAGGGCGCCACGGGTCAGGTAATCGACAGTGAAACGCTTGGCGGCGCCGAGACACACACACAGGTGAGCGGCGTCGCGCACTACGCGGTCGATGACGACGCGTCCTGCATCGCCAAGATCCGCGAGTTGATCTCGCGCCTGCCGCGTCCCGCGGTGCCGGCACCAGTCGAGCGCGTGACAACAGATCCGGCTATCGCGGACCTGCTGCCGAGCGACCATCGCATGTCGTATGACATGCATGCGCTGCTCAGGCTCATCGTCGATGACGGCGCGCTGGATGAATTTCAGGGCGAGCTGGCCAAGGAAGTGATCTGCGGTGACGCGCGCATCGGGGGAATTCCGATCGCCGTCATCGCCAACCAGCGCGGACTGGTAAAGGGACGTCCCGGCGACAAACCACGGTTCGGCGGAATCATCTATGCGGAATCCGCCGAGAAGATGGCGTACTTCATCGACCGTTGTGATCGACAGCGCATCCCGATTCTGTTCGTGCAGGACGTGTCCGGCTTCATGGTTGGACCGGAAGCCGAGCACGAAGGAATCATTCGTGCCGGCGCGCGACTCGTCGAAGCGATGGCGACGACTCGCGTTGCGAAGATCGTGCTGACAGTGAATCACGCGTCGGGCGCGGGGTACTACGCGATGGCGGCACAGGGTTTCGATCCGGACTTCGTCTTCACGTGGCCCACGGGGCGCATGGGCGTGATGGAGGGCGAGGCCGCAATTCAGGCGGTGCACGGCCCCGCGATCGACGCTGCCCGCAAGGCAGGCGGCGATCTGAAGGATGAAGTCTCTGCCGTAGTGGACGAGATGCGCGCGGATTACGAGCATCAGCTCGATGCGCGTTACGCCGCCGCGCGCGGTTACGTCGATGCGATAATTCACCCTGAAGACACGCGTGCTGCCATCATTACCGCGCTGACGGCATCGCTCAACAATCCCGGTCCGCACCTCGGGCCATTCGTTCTTCCAACGCACATAGCCTGACCATACAATGACTGAACGCGTAGTCCGCGTCGCAAGCGGACAGGGATTCTGGGGCGACTCGCTCGACGCACCTCGCCAGCAGGTGGAGAACGGACCGGTCGACTATCTGATGCTCGACTACCTGGCCGAGGTCACGATGTCGATCCTGCAGAAGCAGAAGGAGCGTGATCCGGCGATGGGTTACGCGCGCGATTTCGTTGGCGCGATGGACTCAGTGCTGGATGCGGTGACCGAGCGCGGAGTGCGTGTCGTAGCGAATGCAGGCGGTGTGAATCCGCCCGCGTGCGCGACGGCCATTCAGGGCGTGGCGAAGAAGCGCGGCAAGTCGCTCCGCATCGGCGTGGTGACTGGCGACGATCTGCTGCCGCGGCTTAACGAGCTGGTGGAGCAGGGACATGCCCTGGCGCACATGGAAACCGGCGAGCCGCTCGAAACGGTGCGCGATCGCGTTCTGTCGGCCAATGCGTACATCGGCTCCAAACCGATCGTCGAGGCGCTGTCGCGGAAGGCTCAGGTCGTCATTACCGGCCGTTCCACCGATACCGCTCTCACTATGGCGCCCATCCGGTTCGAGTACGGCTGGAAGGACACGGATTACGACCGGCTTGCCGCCGGAATCGTCGCCGGGCACATACTCGAGTGTGGCGCGCAGAGCTCGGGCGGCAACTGCCAGTATGACTGGCGCAACATTCCCGATCTCGCCAACGTCGGCTACCCGATCGCAGACGCGTACGAGGACGGCAGCTTTGTGGTGACCAAGCATCCGAACACCGGTGGCCGTGTGTCGGTGCAGACGGTATCAGAGCAGCTGGTTTACGAGATGGGTGATCCTCACGGCTACATCACGCCGGACGTGATTGCCGATTTCTCCACGATCCGCATCGAAGACGCGGGACCGGATCGGGTTCGAGTATTCGGAATCAAGGGCTACGCGCCCACCGACAAGCTCAAGGTATCGATCGCGTATAAATCCGGGTACAAGGCAGTGGGCACGCTCGTGTATTCGTGGCCTGACGCGCTCGAAAAGGCGCAGCTCGCCGATCGTATCCTCCGCGAGCGACTGGAACGCCTGGGCCTGCGCTTCGATGAGATTCTCACGGAGTTCGTCGGTGCATCCGCCACGCACGGCCCGCTCGCTGGCGATGCGGGGAGGAATGCGCCAGAGATTCAGCTGCGTGTCGGTGTGCGGTCCGACGATCGCGCGACCGTCGAGCGCTTCACGCGCGAGATCGCCCCGCTCGTGCTGAACGGACCACCCGGCGTCACCGGTTTCGCTGGCGGACGTCCGAAAGTGGAAGAGATTGTCGCCTACTGGCCGGCATTGATAGACAAGACAGTCGTGCAGACTCACGTGGAGATCGTCTGATGAAAGTACGATTGCTCGATATCGCGCACGCGCGATCCGGCGACAAGGGCGACACCGCGAACGTCGGCGTCATCGCCAATCGCCCCGAGTGGTTCCCGCTCATCGCCCGCGAGTTGACGCAGGAGCGCGTAACGCAACACTTCGCCGGTACGATCAACGGCGAAGTCGATCGCTTCGAGCTGCCGAACCTGAACGCTCTCAACTTCCTGCTGCACGGCGCCCTTGGGGGCGGTGGAACGCTGTCGCTCAAGACTGACGCGCAGGGAAAGGTGTACTCGACGGCGCTGCTGCGCATGGTGCTCGACGTACCGGACGCGGAAGCGCGGGCTCTCGGCCTGCCGTCCGCATGAACCGCATTCGCGTCGAGTCCGACGGCGTACTCGCGCGCATCACGCTCGCGCGGCCGGAGAAGCGCAACGCACTCGATCACGAGACGACGCACGAGCTGCTGCAGGCCTTCACGTCGTGCGCGCAACACACGGGCACTCATGCGGTATTGCTTTCCGCCGACGGCGCCGACTTCTGCGCTGGCGCCGACCTCAAGCAGCTCGCGGGCATGCTCGACGCGACACCCGAACAACACTATGCTGACGCGGAGGCACTCGGACGCGTATTCATCGCGATGCGCGAAATGCCCAAGCCGGTGATCGCGGCCGTACGTGGTCGTGCGCTCGCCGGCGGTGCAGGGCTCGCGACCGCTGCCGACATCGTGATCGCGCACGAAGACGCGCAGTTCGGCTACCCGGAAGTTCTCGTGGGCTTCGTGCCTGCGATGGTGATGACTATGCTCCGCCGCTCGGTTGGCGAGAAGCGCGCCTACGACCTGGTCGCGAGCGGCAGACGCATCACCGCCAGCGAAGCGCTCGACATGGGTCTGGTGAGTCGTGTGATCGGCGGGGAGGGCGACGATTTTGCGAAAGCTGCGGAGCTGATCGCGCGCGAGATCGCGGAATCGTCCGCGAGCGCGCAGGCGCTCACCAAGACGCTGTTCTATCAGCTCGATGGTCTGGATTTTCGCGAAGGCGTGCTCGCTGGCGCGCGTACCAACGTCGCCGCCCGAAGCACGGAAGACTTCCGCAGCGGCGTTCTACGGTTCACGAAGAAAGCATGAGACGCATCGACTCGTTCAAGATCGGGTTGGCTATCTGTGCGATCGTGCTGTTCGGGTTCTCGATCAGATCTGGCGTGGCCGCTTATCGCCTTGCCGCCATCGCTTGCCTGCTCGGTGCGTTTCTGCTCCGTTTCGCCCGTCCGAGAGCGTAATTAGATTGCGGGGGTGAAGGCCACCCGAAACATTCCCGAACTTCTGTCACCCGCCGGCTCGCTGGACGCCGTTCGGGCCGCCGTCGCGAATGGCGCCGACTCCGTGTACCTCGGCGCAGAGAAGTTCAACGCACGGGACGAGGGAGCCCAGCTGACGCTGGACGAGCTCGAGGCTGCGTGTGCGCTGGCACACTCACGCGGGACGCGGATCTACCTCACGCTCAACACGCTCGTGAAGCCAGGCGAGCTCGGCGACGCGCTCGATTTTCTGGGACAGGCTATCGATCGCGGGATCGACGCGGCGATCGTTCAGGATATCGGGCTCGTCAAGCTCATCGGCAAGGTATATCCAGGCTTCGAGATACACGGCTCGACGCAGATGACCGTGCACGACGAATCCGGCGCGCGACTGATGCAGGAGCTGGGGATCGACCGCGTAGTGCTGGCGCGCGAGAACACGCTCGAGGACATTCGCGCGATTCACTCCGCCGTGCCGGAGCTCGGGCTCGAATCATTCATACACGGCGCGCTCTGCATCTCGTACAGCGGCCAGTGCTACATGTCCGGGATGATCTCGGAGCGCAGCGCCAATCGCGGGTCATGCGCACAGTCGTGCCGCAAGGACTACACGCTCACGGATTCCACTACGGGCGAGACGCTCGACACCGGCTTCCTGATTTCGGCGAAGGATCTCGGCGCGTACGACTCGCTGGCCGACATCGCAGATGCCGGTGTGCGTTGTCTCAAGATCGAAGGAAGAAAGAAGCGACCCGAGTACGTAGCAACGGTCACGCGTGGATATCGCGATTTTCTCACCCGCGTGGGGGAAGGCGACACGACGCCGCCTGCCGTGGAAGAGGTGCAGGATCTGGTTCAGATCTTCAGCCGCGGCTTTACACCGGGGATGTACACAGGTCGCGCGGGCCGCGACTACGTCACGCGCGACCATCCGGATAACCGCGGCGTCGAGCTCGGAACCGTCGTTGATGTCAGCGCGCGTGAGGTGATCGTCGACGTTTCGTCACGCATCGAAGTCGGCGACGGGATCGCCTTCGAGGGAGATCGCGACGCTGATACCATTGGCGCGACCGTGACAGCGGTGCGTACCCTTGTCGACGCGAAGGGGCGGCTGCGTCAGGCGCTGGCACTCCGCGCCCGCCCGCAGTCAGGCATGCGCGTCGTTCGCAGCTCGGATGCGGGACTGCTCGCGCGTGCGCGCACGAGTTTCGAGTCCGTAGAGCTACCATCATCGCGCAAGCGTCCGGTGGACGTCGCCGCGTTCGGCAGCGTCGGGTCTCCGCTCAAGCTGGTGTTCAAGTCCGATCTGGGCGACGTCGTCGTGCGCAGTGACGTTGCGCTCGCCACGGCATCCAAACGTTCGCTGGATGTGGCACAGCTGCGCGAGCAGCTCGGCAGGCTCGGCGAAACTTCCTTCGCACTGCGCGACGTGGACGCCAACGGATTGGCAGCGGGTCAGTTCATTCCCGTAAGCGTTCTGAATCACATGCGTCAGAGCGCCATCGCCGATCTGGAGCAACGGGCCGAGTGGGGCAACGCCGAACGGCTCGGTGAGCGCGCCGAACGGATCTCGACGGCTATCACGGAAGTGACGGTTAACCGGACGCCGGCGAGCGACAGGCCTACGCTATCGGCGCACGTGTACGATCTCGCCGATGCACGGGCTGCAGCTGCGGCCGGCGCCACGGAGATCGTGCTCGATCCGTTCCTGCGCCACCCGACGCCGCCCGTGTCACGCGTCCGTGCGCTAACTACTGAACTTTCAGGAGTGGGCGTCACGCTGCGCATTCGCACACCGAGCATCGTCCGTCCGGAAGATCGCGCAGTCGTGGACAAGTGGCTCGCTCTCGATCTGCCGATCGTTTCGGGTCACGTCGGACTTGCAGTCGAGCTCGCTCGGCAGGGCCGCGATGTAGTTGCAGACTATGCCGTGAACTGTTTCAACCAGCATACCGCGGCGTACCTTTTCGCGAGCGGCGTCCGGCAGATCGTTCCATCGATCGAGCTGACCGTGGACGAGCTCGGTGAACTCGTGGCGCCGTGGGGCGGAAGCGGGTTCGACGTTCTGGTGTATGGCCGGCCGGAAGGAATGACTATCGAGCACTGCGTACTGTCCGCCGCGTTCGATCGGGAACCGACGACGTGTCGCGATCTCTGCGTGCAGGAACACAGCAACGTATCCCTGACGGATCCGGCTGGCTACACATTCGCGGTCGCAACCGACAGCGCGTGTCGCAACCGGCTGCTGCACTCGCGCCCGATCGAAGGCTCGGAATACATACCGAGACTCTGGAGCCTGGGTGTTCGCTCGTTCAGCGCGGTATTCAACGTGCCCGGCGATCCGGTTACCGAGATCATTGCCGGCTACCGCCAGCTGATCGATTCGCTCGCCTCCGGTCAAGTGGTGCAGGCCAGCTCCGTCCGATCGGTAGTCGGCTCCGCGTTCACACGCGGCCATTTTGCGCGAGCGGTCTGATCGGCGCGACATCGATGGGCGCTTCAGTGGATACGCCTCCGGATAGTATTGCTGCTGCAAGAGCAGGATCGGTTCGACTGCGGGAGCGCATCCACTGAATCATTCGGACATGACAGCCCCGACCCTGGATGACGCGCGCGCCACGCTCGGCAAGGCCTTCGGATATCCCGCGTTCCGCGCGGGCCAGGAGATCGCCGTCGAGTCCGTGCTGCAGGGGCGCGACACGCTAGTGATTCTGCCGACGGGTGGCGGTAAATCGCTGTGCTATCAGGTGCCTGCGTTGCTCCTGCCCGGTCTCACGGTGGTCGTGTCGCCACTGATCTCATTGATGAAGGATCAGGTCGACGCTCTGGAGGCAAAGGGAATCGCAGCCGCTTTCGTCAACAGCACTCTGACCAACGGCCAGGTTTCCGATCGCATGGCCCGCGTCGCCCGCGGCGAGATCAAGATGCTGTACATGGCGCCCGAGCGCTTCGATGCCGGAAGCACAGCCGAGCAGCTGCGTCGCGCCGGAGTGTCGTTGCTTGCGATCGACGAGGCTCACTGCATCAGCCAGTGGGGCCATGACTTCAGGCCGAGTTATCTCCGGATGCGCGCCGTACGCGAGGCGCTGGGTGATCCGCCGACCATCGCGCTTACCGCCACTGCAACTCCAACGGTAAGGCGCGACATCGCGCGGCAGCTCGCGCTGCGCGATCCAAGGGTCGTGATCACGGGATTCGATCGAACCAATCTCAGCTATTCAGTGGTTCCTGCGCGCAACGATGCCGGCAAGGACGCACTGCTGGTTCAGGTGTTGAGCGATCGGCCCGGTCTCACCGTCGTTTACGCCGCGACTCGCAAGTCGGTGGAGCGCATCGCCTCCATGTTGCAGCGCGAAGGGATTTCCGCCGCGGCATATCACGCGGGACTGGACGACGTCCACCGGCATGAAGTTCAGGAAGATTTCATGACCGAACGCGTGCGCGTCATCGTCGCGACCAACGCGTTCGGAATGGGCATCGACAAGGCCAACGTCCGTGCTGTCGTTCATCATTCGATGCCCGGGACGCTCGAGGCGTACTATCAGGAAGCGGGGCGCGCTGGGCGCGACGGTCTCCCGTCCGAGGCGATTCTGCTGCACGCGTTTCAGGATCGTTTCACGCACGAATATTTCATCAAGGGCGCGTACCCGGAGCGCGAGCTTGTGACGCGCGTCTACGCGACGCTGCAGCGCCTTGCCAATCGGTCCGCAACGATATCGGAGTCGCCCGAAGAGCTGGCGAGCGCAGTCCCGGGAAAGGTGAATGCCCGCGACATAGAGAGTGCGCTGCGCGTGATCGAACAGGCGGGCGCGACGGTCAAGGCACAGGAGTCGGCGTCGCTCGTGCGCGTGAGGCTGCTTGCCACGCCCGCGCGGATCAAGCGAGAGCTGTCCAATACCGATGACGCAATCGCGCTTGGCGTCCTTCGCGCTCTGTGGCGCGCTGCGGGCAACGATCTGAACGACGGCGCGATAGTGGACATCGCATCGCTCCCGTCGGGACTTGGCGCGCCCATGGAAATCCAGGACACGCTGGAGTCACTCGAGAGTCGTCAGTTCGTCACCGTGCAGAGGCTCGGCGGCGGCATCACGCTCGTCGCGCCATCCCGCGATCTGGACAGCTTCAACGTCGACTGGAAATCGCTGGACCAGCGGCGCGAGGCCGAGCTCGAGAAGCTGGAAGCCGTTCAGCGCTACGCCTATGCAAAGAGCTGCCGGCGCGCCTTCGTCCTTCGATATTTCGGCGACCCGGCGGCGGGCAACAGCTGCTCCGGCTGCGACAATTGTCAGGGGACCGCGGCACCGCGCCCAGCCAGGGACGAATCGCCCGCCCGGAGCCGATCGTCCGGCCGCGCCCGCGGAGGTCCAGTTCCAAAACCCGCTCGCGGGCGCACCCGCGAAGCGCCGGATGCGACTGACGACCTACCGGCAGCAGCGCGGGAGCTGTTCGATCGGCTCCGCGCCCTCAGGCGCGAAATTGCGCGGGAAGAAGAGGTCCCTGCCTATATTGTGTTCGACGACAAGACGCTCCGGCAGATCGCGGTGCACCGTCCGCGCACTCTCTCCGCGTTCGGCGAGCTGCGAGGGATCGGACCGGTCAAGACCGAGCGGTTCGGTGCGCGGTTCATGGCTGCGCTGGCCGACGATCAGGGATAACACGATACCCGATAATGGACGATTCCTTCTACTTCTCCGAACAACATTTTGCAGTGCGCGACACTGTCCGCGGATTCGCGCGGGATCACGTCGCACCGGTTGCAGCGAAGCTCGACGCGGAAGGAAAGTTTCTCTGGGACAACGTCAAGGGAATGGGAGAGCTCGGGCTGCTCGGCGTACCCTGGCCAGAAGAACTGGGCGGCGCCGGTCTGGATCTCACTTCCTACATCATCGCCATCCATGAGATGGCCAAAGTCGATGCGTCGCACGCCATAACGATCTCCGCCCACACGACACTCGGCACGTCGCCCATCGTCAAGTTCGGCGACGATGCGCAACGAAAGCGCTACGTCCCGCTGCTTGCGTCGGGCAACGTGCTCGGCGGATTCGGTCTCACTGAGCCGTCGGCTGGAAGCGACGCCGGCGGAACGCGCACACGCGCGGAAAAGCACGGGGACCGCTACATAATCAACGGCTCCAAGATCTTCATCACGCACGGCGGAGTCGGCGAGATATTCGTCGTCACCGCGGTGACGGACCCGAGCCGCGGGACGAAAGGAATCAGCTCGTTCATTCTCACCAAGCCGACCACCGACCTCGAAACAGCGAAGCAGCTCGGAATAGGCCACGACGAGTCGCTTCCAGCCATGAAGGGATTCCGCGCCGGCAAGAAGGAAGACAAGCTCGGCTGGCGCTCGTCCGACACGCGCGAGCTGATATTCGAAGATGTCGAGGTACCGGAGGAGAATCGCCTCGGCAACGAGGGTGAGGGCTTCACGAACTTCATGCAGACGCTGGATTCGGGTCGCATCGGCATCGGCGCTCTGTCGCTCGGGATCGCCGAGGGTGCGTACGAGCAGGCGCTGAGATACGCGTCGGAGCGCAAGCAGTTCGGGAAGCCGATCGCCGATTTCCAGGGCGTGCAGTTTCAACTATCCGACATGGCGACAGAGATCGAGGCGGGGCGGCATCTCGTATTCCACGCGGCGTGGCTGTCGCAGCACGGCAAGCCATTCGGCAAGGAAGCGGCGATGGCCAAGCTGTTCTGCTCGGAGCTGGCGATGCGTGCGACCACAAAGGCCGTCCAGATCCACGGTGGCTACGGCTACACCAAGGACTACCCGGTCGAGCGAATGATGCGCGACGCCAAGATATGCGAGATCGGGGAAGGGACGTCCGAGATTCAGCGCCTCGTGATCGGCCGCCACATACTGCGCGGGCTCACCGCGTGACGCTTTCGGAAGTCGCGAAGACGATTCGCATCCCGCTGGGCTTCGTTCTCGGAATCGCGTACGTGCTGTTCGCGCGCCCGACCGCTGGCTCGCTCGTGCTCGGCGGAGCGGTCGCGTTGGCAGGTGTTCTGGTGCGTGCGTGGGCGTCCGGCCACATCGACAAGAACGAGCGGCTCGCGACCAGCGGGCCGTATGCGCACACTCGCAATCCGTTGTACTTCGGCAGCTTCCTGATCGCCGCGGGCTTTGCCGTGGCGGCGCACTGGAGTCTGCTCGTCGCGGTCGTCGTGTTCTTCCTGCTGATCTACTATCCGACGATGCAGCGCGAGATCGCGAACATCCAGGGACGCTTCCCGGACGCGTACGCTCGTTATGCGACCAATGTGCCGCTGTTCTTCCCGCGGCCGGCGCCGTGGCGTGGCGATGCCGACTCGATGAACCGCTTCGATCCGGCCCTCTACATGAAGCATGGGGAGTGGAAAGCCGGCCTAACTTACGTTCTGGCAATGATTTGGCTGGCGTTCCGGACCCTCCGGACGTAACTTTAGTGATGTTGGCGCCGGCTACTCCGGCGCCCCAGTCTATTTCTCTTTTGGACCGCGCTGAGGCAGGGACCCTGTAACACGATCCCGGGCCTGCGTGGGCTACAATGAAACGTGAAATCCTCATAAACGCGGCTGCGCGTGAAACGCGCATCGCGATTCTGGAGGACGACCGCCTCGTAGAGCTGTTGGTCGACCGTCCAGACAACCGCCGAATGATCGGCGACATCTACGTTGGGAAGGTGGAAGCCGTCCTTCCCGGCATTCAGGCAGCCTTCGTCAATATCGGGACGGAGAAGAGTGCCTTCCTCCACGCGTCCGACGTCCAGGCGGACGACTCGGATGACGATGCCGATCCGGACGATCATGACGACGACGACGCCGAGCCGGCCAGTGGCGGCAACGGTCATGGCAACGGCGGCAATGGTCGCCGGGGCAAGGTCCCGCCGATCCAGGACACGCTCAAGCGGGGTCAGGACATTCTGGTTCAGGTGACCAAGGAGCCAATCTCGACCAAGGGTCCGCGCGTCACGGCGCAGATCTCGCTGGCGGGCCGGTTCCTTGTATACATCCCTGACGGCGGCACCAAGGTCGGCGTGAGCCGAAAGATCGGTGCCGGTGCGGAGCGCCAGCGGCTCAAGGAGATGGTCCGCGGTTTTCTGCCCGAGAAGGTCGGCGGCGTGATCGTGCGGACGGTGAGCGAGGACGTGACACCGGACATGCTCAAGCGCGAGCTGGAGTCGCTGATATCCCAGTGGAAGCGGATCAAGAAGAAGACGCGATTCGTGCGCGCACCGGCGGTGATCCATCGTGAAACCGGTCTTACGCGTGGCTTGGTGCGGGATCTGTTCAGCGCCAAGGTCGATTCGCTGACGGTGGACTCCAAGCAGGTCTTCAACGAGATCGTGGATTATCTGGAGGACATCGCGCCGGATCTGATCCCGCGTGTGAAGCTGCACACCGAGGAACCGCCTCTCTTCGACAAGTTCGAGATCGAGTCGGAGATCAGGGACATCTTCAAGCGGCGCTGTGATCTCCCCTCGGGCGGATATCTGATCATCGAGCCGACCGAAGCGCTGGTTTCGATCGACGTGAACTCGGGGCGTTACACGGGCAAGAAGGATCCCGAGCAGACCGTTCTGCGAACCAACATGGAGGCTGCGGCCGAGGTCGCGCGGCAGCTGAGATTGCGCGACGTGGGCGGGATCATCGTCACGGACTTCATCGACATGGAGAGCAAGTCGAACCGTGACAAGGTGCTGCAGGAGATCCGGAACCATCTCTCGCGCGACCGCGCCAGGACCAAGGCATTTGCGGTGAGCGATCTCGGTCTGATCGAGATGACTCGGCAGCGGGTCCGGCAGAGTCACTATCAGAGCATGACTGAAGCGTGTCCCACGTGTCACGGCAGCGGGCGCGTCTTCACACCGGAGACGATAGTGCGCCGGATGGAGCGGTCGGTGCGCCGGATGGTGCTGGAAGGTCGTCGCGACAACCTGCTGGTGAAGCTGCATCCGGAGGTCGCGATGTACGTGCTGGAGCAGGAGCGGGACCTGGTCCAGAAGCTCCAGAAGTCGGCCTCATTTTCGCTGGAAATGCGTGATGATCCGCTACTTAGACCGGATGAGTTCAAGTTGGTTGTGAAGTCCCAGGGCCGGGACGTGACACAGCAGTACGCGTTGGCGTAGGGACGGGGACGGAGTGGGGACGGACTCCGGATCGGTCGATCAACGTCGGACAGAAACGAACGTCGCAGTACGTCGGTACCCCACGCTGGCAAAGGGCGGATTGCATCTGAAGGGGCCAGGCGCGGATGCATCCGCGCCCTACCGTTTCGCACTTAAGATCGCTATACTTAAAGGCTGCACCAAAACCAATTCGATTCCATGCCATACGCTATCATCCGAACCGGCGGCAAGCAGTTTCGCGTCGAGCCCGGCAAAACCTACAGAATCCCTACGCTTG
>DATNCZ010000054.1:0-2162 GCA_035553335.1 Gemmatimonadaceae bacterium | reverse complement strand
CGACGGATCGACGGCGCTCTACGCGTTGCTGCACTGGGCCGACAGCATGGATGGCGCGCTCTGGCTACTCGCACATGGCGCGGAGCCCGACGCGGTGTTCCCGCAGAATGGCGAGACTCCGCTGCATGTCGCGGCGGCCCGTTGGGGAATCGATCTCGTCGAAGCGCTGGCGAGTCGCGGCGCGATGATCGACCGGCGGCGCGCCGATGGTCGCACACCGTACGCCGTCGCGATGCTGAGCGGCAACGATGCGGATGCGGAATGGCTCCGCGCCCACGGCGCAAGTAACGATGTGGCGCAAGTGGACCAGATGATTGCCGCAGGAAGTCGTGGCGACGTCGCGACGGTGAATGCCATGCTTGCGGCGCATCCCGCATTGCGCAGCGAGATCGGCCCGCAACATTATCCGGCACTTTACCGGGCGGCCGAGCAGAATGACGTCGAGGCCATCGAGGGATTGCTCGCGTGCGGCCTCGATGTGGACGCGGGCGATGAAGCGATGAACATGAACGCACTGCACAAGGCGGCGATGGCTGGGTGGCCCGACGCTGTCCGCGTGTTGCTCGCACACGGCGCGTCGGTGTCGGCGCGCGATCGCGAGTTTCACGCGACAGCGCTGGTCTGCGCGGCGGAAGGTTCGCGGCGTGCCGCGCCGGGCACCGATCACGCAACGGTGGGCCGCATGCTTCTGGACGCGGGATCCCCGACGAACTGGACATCGAGCGAAGAGCCGTCCGAAGAAATTCTGGAAATCATCGCCGCGTGGGCGACTTAAAACGGGTAAATCAGCATAGAATCCAGAATCCGGTGTCAGGTCTTGCCCCGTGCGCCGTTCCCGGTCGTTGCAGTGTTTCGCCAAACCCTGCGGTGCTTCGATCGCACGATCGGCGACGAGGTCGGTATCAAACACTTGCGCGTGGGCCGGATTGTAAGCAACACAGAGCGTCGACGCGCACGGGGCAAGACCTGACACCGTTTCCCCACCGTTTCCCGTGACACCGTTTCCCCCCCGTTTCCCCGTCAGTTCGAACGGGCCTGGCGGCGCGTCCCGAAAGATTTTGGAGGGGGCTGTCGGATCGGGGCAAGTCTGTTCGTTGTAGGGGTGAGACCGGTTGGAACACCACACCCCACTACGAGGAGAACAGACCAATGCAGCGAACCAGGATCGGCTCGATCGCAATCAACACGATTGCACTGCTCGCCACGCTCGGCGCGGCGAATTCAACGATGGCGCAGGGCGGCGCGACGATGTATCGGCGCATGGCTCCCGTCCAGCAGTACCTGATGGACCGGACCGCGGAGATCGCGCTGGCGCGCAGCGCAGCGCCGGCCTCCATCTCACGCGACGCGACGGTGCTGGTGCTCGGTCGCCACGGCTTCGAGACCGCGGTCACGGGGAAGAACGGCTTCGTCTGCTTCGTTGATCGTGGATGGAGCTCCGCGCCCGATCCCGACTTCTGGAATCCGAAGGTGCGCGTTCCGCAGTGTGAGAACGCACCGAGCGCGCAGTCGCATCTTCCAATGATTCTGAAGCGAGCGGCGCTGGCGCTGGCGGGACGGACGAAGGATCAGGTCGAGCAGGCCACGACGACGGCCATCGCCACCAGGGAGCTGCCGCCGATGGCGCCCGGCGCGATGTGCTACATGATGTCGAAGCTGGGATACGCTGGTGACAGCAGCAAGCACTGGCCGTCGCACATCATGTTCTTCTATTCGCATTTCGATATGGCCAGCTGGGGAGCGAATCTGCCAGGGTCCCCCGTGCTCGGGATGGAAGACACGGTCAACCACCTGACGGGGTTCGCGATTCCCGTGCAGCAGTGGTCGGATGGAACGCCCGCCCGCTGAGCTGAGCTGAGCTGCGCGGCGAGATTTCGGGAGTGTTGTCGGATCGAGGGCGGTCCGTACGTTGTAGGAGTGAACGGGCGGCATGCGCGCCCCAAACCGAGGAGAAGTTCGAGATGCATTATCTGCTTTCCGTGATCGCCGAGGGTCCCAGTCTCGCTGACGACGCCGAGATGGCTGCGATCGACGTCTTCAACGAACGACTCCAGGCGAATGGTCACTGGGTCTTCGCCGGCGGACTCGGCGCGCCGGACACGGCCACCGTGATCGACAACCGCCACGGCGAGGAAATGTTCACCGACGGGCCGTTCGTGGAG
>DATNCZ010000053.1:0-6285 GCA_035553335.1 Gemmatimonadaceae bacterium | reverse complement strand
GGACGGATCGCGAATCCTGTTCCTTGCGGGCGGCGCAGTGTTCAGCGCACCATCGTCCGGCGGATCGCCGCGACCGGAAATGCGCGCCGCACCGGACGGCCGGATCACCAACGCCGTGTGGTCACCCGACGACCGGAAAATTGCTTACGCACACGGCGACTCACTGTACCTGCGCGACGGGGACGGACATTCGCGGCTCCTGGCACGTCTCAGAGAGGTGTCAGCTTGCCAGTGGAGACCTGATGGCGCAACGATCGCCTGCGCATCCGGAAACCGCGAGTACTCGCAGCTCGGCCGCTTCCTCGGCAACCTCTCGCCAAGCCGCATCGTCACGGTTGATGTGAGCGACGGCGCGGTGTCCACCGTCACCGACAGCAGCTCAGTCAACCAGAGTCCCTTCTGGTCGCCGGATGGGCGATGGCTTTACTTCGTCTCCGACCGCCTCGGCCCACTCGATATCTACGCGCGTCCCGTAGCGCGCGACGGGCACACCGATGGAAGTGCACTGAGGCTGACGACGGGACTCGGCGCGCACTCCGCGTCCATCTCATCAGACGGAAAGACGGTGGCGTACGACGTGTACAACGCCACGGCAAACCTGCAGTCGCTGCCCTTCCCGCCGAATAGTGTCGACGCGGGAGCTGCGTTGAAGATCACGACGGGGCAGCAGGTAATCGAGGAGTTCGACGGGTCGCCCGACGGGAAATGGGTGTACTACGACTCGAATGTGAGCGGGACTTCAGAGTTGTATCGTCAGAGCCTGCCGAACGGCGCACCGGAACAACTCACCTTCGACTCCACGGACGACTTCTCACCAGCGGTGTCGCCGGACGGACGCGAGCTCGCCTTTCATTCATGGCGTTACGGATCGCGCGACATCTATGTGCTGCCGCTGGACGGAGGTGCGGTGCAGCGCGTTACGTCGTCGCCGCTCCAGGAATCCAAGCCAGCGTGGTCACCCGACGGCAACGCGCTCGCATTCTCCATATTCGGTCCGCAGGGAAGCGTCTGGGTAGTGCGGCGCCACAACGGAATCTGGGGCAAACCCGTGCAGCGTACGCACCGGGGCGGCTACGCAACGTGGTCACCCGACGGACACTCCATCGCGTACACTACAAGTACCTTCACAGGCGGCGCGCTGGACATTGTCGACGCCGATTCAGGCGTACCGCGTGTGGTGTTCGATCCCGCAAAGTATCACGGAATGCTCGCCGAGCAGCCGTTCTGGAGCAGCGACGGGCGCGAGCTGTATTTCAAGGCCCACGATGCAGCAGGCAGGGCGCAGTTCTGGTCCGTGCCCATCACCGGCGGATCGGCAACGCTGATGCTGACGCTCGACAACCCCGCGCAGAGCTCATTCCGGCCCGAGTGGGCGCCCCGGGCGGGACGGATGTACTTCACCGTGGATGACCGGCAGAGCGATGTGTGGGTGATGCGCGTAACTCCGCGCTGAAGAAGATCACGTAGGCGGGTCGGCGGCGCGAGCGAGCGGCGGTACGCCCGGGAACGTACATTATTCGCGAGATGTCCGAGCCAGTTCCGGATCAGTTGTCAGCGAAGCTTCAGCCGTCCCTGGACGGCGGATACCGGATCGAGCGCGAGCTCGGCGCGGGCGGCATGGCGACTGTCTATCTCGCCGAAGACCTCAAGCACCACCGCAAGGTGGCGATCAAGGTGCTGCACCCGGAGCTCTCGGCGGTGCTCGGGCCCGAGCGGTTCCTGAAAGAGATCGAGCTAACCGCGAATCTCCAGCATCCGCACATTCTTCCGCTGTTCGACAGCGGGAGCGCGAGCGGGTTGCTGTACTACATCATGCCGTATGTGGACGGCGAGACCCTGCGCGCACGGCTCGAGCGCGAGGGACAGCTCCCGATCGTCGACGCGCTGCGCATCGCATGCGAGGCCGCCGACGCGCTGCAGTACGCGCACGACCGCGGCGTGGTGCACCGCGACATCAAGCCCGAGAACATCCTGCTCCAGAATGGGCACGCGCTCGTCGCGGATTTCGGGATCGCGCTCGCTGTGGAACAGGCTGGCGGCGTGCGCATGACGCAGACGGGGCTGAGTCTAGGTACGCCGCACTACATGGCGCCAGAACAGGCGATGGGCGACAAGCACATTGGTCCACGCGCCGATGTCTACGCACTCGGCGCGGTGACATACGAGATGCTCGCGGGCGAGCCGCCATTCACGGGACCGAACAGTCAGGCCATCGTTGCAAAGGTGATCACCGAGGAGGCGCCCTCGCTGTCCACGCACCGGCGCTCGGTGTCTCCGGGCGTCGATGTCGCGGTCGCGCGCGCGCTCCAGAAGCTGCCTGCCGATCGGTGGCAGACGGCGAGCAAGTTCGCTGAGGCGCTGATGGCTCCTGACATGGGAGCCAGCGTGGCAGGCGCAGGCGGCTCGCGAGTTGCCTCGGCGCCGCAGCGTGCCCCGAGCGCGAAGCCTCGCGCGATCGCGGCGGCAGTGGGGTGTGCGGCGGTCATCGCCCTCGCTGCGGCGTGGTGGCTCGGGCGCCGGTCCGCGGCTCCCGAAGCTCCGTGGTCGGAGTTCACGCAGCTCACCGACGCATCCGGCGTCGAGACGAGCCCTAGCCTCTCGCCGGACGGCGAGTCGTTCGCGTACGCGAGCGATGCGAGCGGGAGGTCGGCGATCTATGTACAGCGTGTCGGCGGCCGGAACCCGGTGGCGGTGGCCGGCGATTCGATGGCCGACTACGTGTGGCCCGCCTACTCGCCGGACGGGAAGGAGATCGCGTATGCGAAGCGGGGCGAAGGGATCTTCGTCGTGGGCGCGACCGGCGAATCGCCGCGGCGGCTCACGACATTCGGCACCAACCCCGCCTGGTCGCCCGACGGGCGCTCCATCGTGTTCGGCTCGGAAGAGGTGTTTTCACCCTACGCGGTGAACAACACGGGGGAGTTGTGGATTGTGGAATCGCACGGCGGAACGCCGCGACGACTCGACCCGCACCTCGCCGGAACCGTCTATCAACCGGCGTGGTCACCATCGGGCAAGCGCATCGCGTTCTGGTCGGCGGTAGGTGGGCAGCGCGACATCGCGACGATGCCGGCCGGGGGTGGCGCAAGCGTGAAGTTGACAAATGACGCCGCCGTGGACTGGGCGCCGACATGGTCGCCCGACGGGCGCTACGTCTACTTCGCAAGTGATCGTGGGGGAACGATGGGGATCTGGCGCATCCCTGTGAACGAGTCATCTGGAGCGGCGAGGGGAGCCCCCGAGTTTGTCGCCGCGGGCGCGGACGGCGGAATGGACCTACCCGGACTCTCGCGCGACGGCAGCACACTCGTTTTTCGGTCCGAGCTACACTCCGTGAATCCCGCGGCCGTCGAGTTCGACGCTGCGGCTGGGCGCATCACCTCCACAACGCTACTGCAGCATCGCACGGGAAATCTCGTTCCCACCGACGTCTCGCCGGACGGCAAGTGGCTCGCGTTGTACAATCGACTTGAGCGGCAGCAGGACATCTTCGTCATGCGCACGGACGGCAGTGGGCTTGCGCGTCTCACCGACGACGCCGCGCGTGACTGGGTTCCAAGGTTTACGCCCGACGGAGCAGGGGTCACGTTCTACTCGAACAAGAGTGGGGCCTACGATGCGTGGATGATCCAGCTCGATGGGAGCGAACGCACACGCCTTACCGACTTCGCTGGTGGTGTCACGTACGCGATGCTGGCGCCGGATGGCAGACACCTCGTCACCGCCAGCCAGAGTGACCCGACCAAGGCGTGGATCGCCGCCGCGCCGTGGCCCGCGACCAAGCGAACGGCGACCGCGGTAAAGCCGCTCGACCACTCCGGCGTGGCCGGGCAGCCCAACTACTGGACGCGCGACGGGCGCTGGCTGTTGGGTTTAGTATCGACACCGAATGGCGACACGCGCGGCGCGGTGCTGTGGGATCCGGCGACGCTGAGCCCGCGCCTGTTGAACGACGATTCCGAGAGCGAGATCATCGCCTGGCTTCCAGATCATCAGCACATCGTGTACTTCAACCAGCATGGGGCGCTCGTGATGCAAGACATCACAACGCTTGCGCGCCGCGAGCTCACCGGAACGCTGCCGTACCCGCCCGACGTGTCCGCCGCGATCGTCGCCTCGCCCGACGGCCGCACGCTGTATTACGGCGCGCTCCAGGAAGAGGCGAACATCTGGATGATGCGCCGGCCGGGCGGGGAGAAGATCACTCGGTGACGGGCGCGGTCACAGGCCCTCGGCACCGCTTCGCGCTTGATCCACGCTACGACCCTGGCCTGGCGCTCGTGCAGAACTGGTGGAAGTTTCGCGAGAGTAGACGGCGAGCTGTGCCATGGCTAGTTGACCATGGACATTGACCATAGGCCACTTCATGTATAGATATCATGACATGACCGACGATATCGAAACCATGACTATCTCGCACTTCAAGGCCACCTGCCTCGCAGTGCTCGAGAATGTTCGCCAGACAGGCCAGCCAGTCCTCGTTACGAGACGTGGTCAGCCGATGGCGGAAATCGTTCCAGTCGCGTCTGCCAGAACCGGCGCGATGTGGCTCGGCTCGCTCCGTGGCTCCGTCCGCGTACATGGCGACATCGTGTCTCCCGTATCCCCCGCAGACGACTGGGAGGCGCTCCGCTAATGCAGTTGCTGCTGGACACACATATCTGGATCTGGAGTGTGTCCGCACCCGAGAATCTCTCGCCCAAGGTCCGGAAGGCGCTCGAATCGTCAGAGAATGTGCTCTGGCTTTCCCCGATCAGCGTGTGGGAGGCGACGCTCCTGTTCCAGCACGGACGGCTGCTCAGCGACAGCGGTCCTGACGACGCGGTTCGCGAAATGCTGCGCGTCGTCCCGCAGCGAATCGCCGCACTGACCTATGAAGTCGCGATCGCGAGTTGCATGCTCAAGCTGGCGCATCGAGATCCGGCAGATCGGTTTCTCGCCGCGACGGCCAAGGTTCACGAACTGACGCTCGTTACCGCTGACAAGCGCCTGCTGGCGTCGCGCGAATACGCGACTCTCGAGAATTCAGTGCGGCGCAAGCCGACGAAAGGAGCACGGCCGAAGTGACGGAGATCGACGAACGTCTGCGCACTGCGCTCGCCGACCGTTACCGCATCGAGCGCGAGCTTGGCGCGGGCGGTATGGCAACGGTGTATCTCGCGGAAGATCTCAAGCACCATCGCAAGGTCGCGATCAAGGTGCTGCACGCCGAGCTCTCTGCGATTCTCGGGCCCGAACGCTTTCTGAAAGAGATCGAGCTCACGGCGAACCTGCAGCATCCGCACATTCTGCCTTTGTTCGACTCAGGATCCGCTGACGGACTTCTCTACTACGTGATGCCGTACGTGGAGGGTGAAACGCTCCGGCACCGGCTCGATCGCGAGCATCAGCTCCCGATTGCCGACGCGATACGCATCGCGAGCGAGGTCGCCGACGCACTGGAATACGCGCACAAGCGTGGCGTGGTGCATCGCGACATCAAGCCCGAGAACATTCTGCTGCGCGACGGCCGCGCGCTCGTCGCCGATTTCGGCATCGCACTGGCAGTGGAGCAGGCTGGCGGACAGCGGATGACGCAGACGGGTCTCTCGCTCGGCACGCCGCAATACATGTCGCCCGAGCAGGCCATGGGCGAGCGGAACGTCGATGCGCGCACCGACATGTACGCGTTGGGAGCCGTCACGTACGAGATGCTGGTCGGAGAGCCGCCGTTCACCGGACCGACGACGCAGGCGATCATCGCGCGCGTGATCACGGAAGAGCCGCGCGGGCTCGTCGCGCAGCGGCGCAGCATCCCGGAACCAGTCGAGGCCGCGGTACTCACCGCGCTGGAAAAGCTACCGGCGGATCGGTTCGGGAGCGCGGCCGAATTCGCCAGGGACCTGCAAGCCGATGCGCCAGTGCGGCGTACTGGCTCAAGGGTGCGTCACGCACCGGGCCGTGCTATTCGCGTCCCGTTCATCCTTGCACTGCTCGCCGCATCAATTGTTGTCGCTGCCGTAGCGTTCTTCGCGGGACGCCGTACCGCGACAGGAGCGCTGCCCGTCACGAGCTTTGGTCGTGCAACAAAGGTGACGTGGGATCCCGGCCTCGAGATCGCACCAGCGCTCTCGCCCGACGGGCGTAGCGTGGCATATGCATCGGGCAACATGGCAAGCATGCGGATCTTCGTGCGGCAGGTGAGCGGCGGCCGAGCTCTCGCGCTCACAGACGATTCGCTGGATGTCCAGACGGACCCGCAATGGTCGCCGGATGGCACACGGATCCTCTTCCTTGCACAGGGTG
>DATNCZ010000052.1:0-2518 GCA_035553335.1 Gemmatimonadaceae bacterium | reverse complement strand
GACACGTTGCCGCTGGTCGGTGGCATGTGGGTCAAGGATGCCGACAAGGTCATCATCGAGGAGCTCAAGCGGCGTGGCACTCTGTGGAAGGTGCAGCAGTACGAGCACAGTTATCCGCACTGCTGGCGCTGCGATACGCCGCTGCTGTATTACGCACGCACGTCGTGGTTCGTACGCACCACCGGCTTCAAGGACGACATGCTGCGACGCAACGCCTCGGTCGACTGGCATCCGCCCGAAGTTGGCTCGGGTCGCTTCGGCGAATGGCTCGAGAACAACATCGACTGGGCGATATCGCGCGACAGATACTGGGGCACTCCGCTTCCGGTCTGGGTGAACGACGCGGATCCGGACGAGGTCGAGGTCATCGGCAGCTACGCCGATCTCGCTGCGCGCGTCGGTCACGCGCTCCCGGACGGCTTCGATCCGCACAAGCCGTTCATCGATCACTACACGTGGCCCGCGCCGTCAGGGCACGGCACCATGCGCCGCGTCCCGGAAGTGATCGACACGTGGTTCGATTCCGGCTCGATGCCGTTCGCGCAATGGCACTACCCATTCGAGCGACGCGACACGTTTGCACGTCATTATCCCGCCGATCTGATTGCCGAAGGTGTCGATCAGACGCGCGGCTGGTTCTATTCGCTTCTGGCAATCGCGACGGGACTTGGCAGCTCGCTCAGCGACACTGCCGGCAATGCCGCGCCGTATCGGAGCGTCGTCGTGAACGACCTCGTCCTCGACAAGGACGGGGTCAAGATGTCCAAGAGTCGCGGCAACGCCGTCGAGCCATGGAAGGTTCTGGAGACGCACGGCGCTGACGCGGTGCGAATGTTCCTCGTCGCATCGAGCCAGGTGTGGCTGCCGCGCCGGTTCGACGAATCGTTGATCCGCGAAACGATCGGCCGCTTCCTGCTCACGCTCAAGAACGTGTACAGCGGAATATTCGCGACCTACGCCAATTTCGGCTGGTCGCCATCGCTCGATGATCCCGCGCCGGACGATCGTCAGCCGATCGACCGCTGGGTGCTTTCGCGGCTGTCCAACGTCGAGCAGCGCTGCGATCAGCTGCTTCGCGAGTATCAGGCGACCCACGCGGTGAACGCGGTCATGGATTTCTTCATGGACGACGTCTCCAACTGGTACGTCAGGCTGAATCGTCACCGCTTCTACGATGTGGATACGAGTGACAACCGCGCCGCATTCGCTACGCTGCATGAGATACTCACCGTCACCTGCCGATTGCTCGCGCCATTCGCGCCGTTCGTGAGCGACTGGATTCACCAGGAGCTGACGGGCGAGTCTGTCCATGTTGCACCGTACGTACGCCCCGAGCCCACGCGCATCGACGCCGGTCTCGAGCGCGCCATGGCCGACGTGCGCGCTCTCGCGACACTCGGCCGCGCGGCGCGCGAGGAAGTCAGCATCAAGGTCCGCCAGCCGCTGGCGTCCGTGCTTTGCGTCGTTTCGACCCACGCCGCCGATGACGTTCTGCGCAGTCTCGTACCGCTCATCGCGTCCGAGCTCAACGTCAAGCGAGTCGACTTCGCATCCTCGGCGGACGATTTCGTGACGCTCGAAGCGAAACCAAACTTCCGCACGCTGGGTAAAAAATTCGCAAAGGAAACGCCCGAGGCCGCTGCGCTCGTCGCTGCGCTCGGGTCCGACGCGCTCACCGCGTTCGAGCATGGCGAGGCAGTAACGATCGCCACCGCTACGCAGGCTCATGAGCTCGCCATGGAAGACGTAACGATCGTCCGGCGGGCCAGCGGCGATCTCATCGTCAAGTACGGCGACGGCTACGTCGCGGCGATCGATCCAACTGTCACGCCCGAGCTTCGGCGCGAGGGAATCTCTCGCGAACTAGTGAATCGGGTACAGCGGTTGCGTAAGGAGCTGGGCTTTGCCGTGAGCGACAGGATCGCTCTGACGGTCGCTGGCGACGCCGAGTTGACAGAAGCGGTGGCCGCGCACCGCGATTGGATTTCCGCGGAGGTTCTCGCCCCGGAGTTACATTCTGTTCCGCTGCTCGACGGGACGCATCCGGCGTACCATCTCGACCTCGACGGGCTTGCCGCCGACGTCACATTAACCAGGATTGGATCACTATGACACCGAGCGCCACACGGGCCAAGAAGCCCAAGACAATGACGCGTGAGCAGTTCCTGAAGCACTTCGAGAAGAGGTTGCTCGAGGAGCGCTCGAGGGTCGTCAAGGAACTTGGGAATTACAGCGACGCTTTCAACGTATCCGCTCAGGACGGCGGCAGTGAGAGCGCCTATTCATTTCACATGGCGGATCAGGGCACCGATGCCATGGAGCGCGAGAAGGCATTCCTCTTCGCGAGCCAGGAAGGTCGTTTTCTCTGGCACATAGATCAGGCTCTTCGCAGGCTGTACCGCGACCCTGACAATTACGGCAAGTGCATGAACTGCCACGCGCCGCTCATGTTCGAACGGCTCGACGCGTTGCCGCATGCGCGTTACTGCATCGAGTGCAAACAGCGTGAGGAAGATGC
>DATNCZ010000051.1:0-8707 GCA_035553335.1 Gemmatimonadaceae bacterium | reverse complement strand
TGCCGTCCAGTAGATGAACTGACCTTCGTAAATCCCCGACGCGAGCGCCGGCCCGAACGACCGCGCCGGATTCATCGACGCGCCTGTCAGCGGTCCGATGGCCAGAATGTCCACCGTCACCACCAGTCCGATCGCGAATCCACCAACCTTCGGCGATTTCGGATCGACCGCAGTCGCGAACACCGCGAATGTCAGGAAGAAGGTCGCGATCGCTTCCAGAATCCATGCCTGCGACGCGGTCACGTCCAGTGAAATGGCCTGGCCGCCATCACGTGTCGCCGCGACGATTGCATCGGGGAAGGTGCCCTTGAGTATGTACGCAGCCGCGGCCGCGCCGAGCAGCTGTGCAACGATGTAGATGCCAGCCATCATCGGGTCGATGCGGCGCGCCGCTACGAATCCAAGTGTGATCGCTGGATTGAAGTGACCGGAGATCCGCATCAGCGCCGTGACGAAGATCGCCAACACCAGGCCGTGCGCCAGCGCCACCTGCAGCAACGCATACGGAGAGTTCGCCTGCGCAGCAGCCATTATCGCGGCGCTGCCCACGAACACCAGTGCGAACGTACCTACGAACTCCGAGACAAAATGGCGTAGCGAATCACGCATGCGTTACCCCGTCCGAAACAAGGTTGACCGGGTGCCTGCGATGCGCCCGGATGCGCGTCGCTACACTACCCGGCGGAAGACCAGCGCGGCGTTGATACCACCGAATCCGAACGAGTTGCTGAGCACGTGCTCCACCCGGTCGGAATGCCCTGTCCCCGTGATGTAGTTAAGATCGCACGCCGGATCGCGCTCGGTAAGGTTCACGGTTGGCGGAAGCCATTCGCGGTCGATGGCGAGGGCGCAGATCGCAGCCTCTATCGCTCCCGATGCACCCAACGCATGGCCGTAATATCCCTTCGTTCCGCTCGCCTGCACGGTTGCGGCCGAATCGCCGAAGACCTGCTTGATCGCCACTGTCTCGGTTGGATCGTTGAGCGGAGTCGAGCTGCCGTGCGCATTGATGTATCCGATCTCGGACGGCGCCACCGCTGCGTCACTCAGCGCCATCCGCATCGCGCGCGCTGCCTGCGTTCCGTCCGGCAGAGGCGCCGTCATGTGATGCTCGTCGTTGGTCGTGCCATAGCCACAGATTTCCGCGTAGATTCGCGCGCCGCGTGAAACTGCGCGATCGTGTTCCTCCAATATCAATACGGCCGTGCCCTCGCCCATCACGAATCCATCACGTTCGTGATCGAACGGTCGCGACGCGTGTTCGGGATCGTCGTTGCGGGTGGACATAGCACGTATGAGAGCGAAGGCGCCAAAGCAGAGCGGTGCGAGCGGTGCCTCCGCTCCTCCTGCTATCATGACGTCGGCGTATCCGTCGCGGATCTGGCGGAACGCTTCGCCGATCGCCATCGCACCGGACGCGCAGCTCATCGCGTTGGTCGAGTTCGGGCCCGTCACTCCCAGCTCGATCGCGATATTGCAGCTTGCGGCGCCGCCGAACACGGCGAGAGCGAGCGTTGCATCGACAGCGCGCAAGCCTTCACGAAGAAACACGCTGAGCTGGTCTTCCGCGTAACCGACGCCGCCGAGTGCGGTGCCCATCATGGCTCCGACTCTGTCTCTGTCCTCGGTGGCCAGATCGATCTCCGAGTCCTCCATCGCCTGCTTCGCGGCGGCCACGGAAAACTGGCCGAACCTGTCCAGTCGTCGCGCGCGCTTGCTCTCGATGAAATCGTTCGGATCGAAATCGGGAACCTCGGCGGCGTTGTGACTGCGAAAGATGGACGGATCGAATCGCGTGAGCGAGCGTACTGCCGATCGCTCACGCAACACGCCGTCCCACATTCCCTCCTTCGTGGAGCCTATTGGTGTTATCGCGCCGATCCCTGTTATGACTACTCTTCGCCTGCCCCTCATTCGGCCTCCGCCACGCGTGCCAGCCCTGCAAGAGTGCGCGACGCGATGCCGTGCACGAACACTGGTCCAATCACCGTCGTAGCCGCAACCTCTCCGACAAGCGGCCACCCGGGTCCATTCCACACGTGCAGGACGCGAACGTGCGTCCCCGCCGGCGTGGGCTCGAAGCTCCACTCGACGTCCATTCCGCGCGTAATACCCGCAACGTGCCGAAAGCGCACTGCCGGCGCGCTGTCGATCACCTGCATGTCGGATCGCCACCAGGTTGGCCAGTCGAGCAATCCGAACTGTCTGTTGGCCGACATCTCGACCACTCCGCCACCGTCCGTCTCCTGGCTATTGAAGCGGACGAAGCGATAGTGCGGAAGATGTTCCGGCCAGCGAGCCACATCTCGCGCGAGCGCGAAGATACGGCGCAGCGGTGCGCGCACCTCGAGCTCGTCCAGCACGTGCATCCGGCGGCCAGTTGGCATCGGCCCGAGGTCGATCACGTTGCACACTCGCTCGCGGTCGGTAGCCAGCTGGTCGTGATCCTGAAGCCAAGTCGCCGATGCACCGGCGGTTGCACGCCAACCGCGTCGAATACGGCTTTCGATAATTCTGCCGGCGTGTAACCTCGCAGTACCGACAGCACGCCATCGTGTCGGGTAACGCGGTGAAATCGGAGCGGAAACGACGCCACCCAGAAGCCGGCAGCCGCGATCCAGCTGCGCTGCAGATCACTCACGACCACTGCCAGCCGAGCCACGCGATTCATCTCGCGCAGCAGTGCGCGCTCTTCGTCGCCGCGAAAATGATGCAGTGTCTGAGAGCACATCACGATATCCACGCTTCCATCGCCAAATGGCAGTGCAATTCCGCTGCCGCATATCGCGTACGATACCGAACCGGACGCCGCTCTCGCGATCGCGGGCTCGGCGTCCAGTCCCAAAGTGGTCAGAGCTATATCGTGAGCGGCGGCGGCCTCGGTCGCGGCGTGCGGGATGTCCCCGCGTCCCGTGCCTACGTCCAACAGCGTCGCTGCTTTTGGAAGGCGCGCGAAGTGCAACGCAAGCTCCGTGATCGCCGATCGCGTTCCGCTGAAGATGATGTTCGAGCGTCGGATGTCCTCGACGGTTCGAAGTACCAGCCTCTCATCCTCCTGCCGGGAATCGAGCAGCTCCTTGCCGTATCTCCGCGGCGGCGTCAGCAACCCTGGCATCGTTGGCCCCTAACGCTCCAACTGGGCGAATCCACCACGGTAGTAGAGTAACGGCCGCGCATCACGCATCGATGCCGCCACCGTTTCGCCGATGATGACGGTGTGATCGCCTGCTTCGTTCGAGGATATGCGCTTGCATTCGACAAATGCGAGCACGTCGTTGAGGATCGGCACGCCATTCTCGCCATTCCGGTAGCCGATTCCCTCGAAGCGTTGCGCGCCCGTCTCCGCGAATCGTCGTGCGATCGGCTCCTGCGTGGATGCAAGGATGTTCACCGCGAAGTACGGCGCGTTCGCCAGCGTGTCGTGCAGCGAGGCGGCGTGATCGATGCACATCACCACCAGTGGTGGCTGCAGCGACACGGACGCAAATGCGCTGACCGTCATGCCGTAGGCGGATCCGGCGTCGTCGGTCGCCGTCACGACCGTGACACCGCTTGCGAACCGTCCCATTACCGCTCTGAATGCATCTGGATCGAGGCTCATACACCGAACAGTAACAGCCGCGCGAAATAGCCGACCCTCAACACCTGGCTCGCCGGCACGAAATCCCCCGCCACGCCTATGAGCAGATCTGCCATTTCCTTGCGCCTCGACAGCGCGCGCGCCGCGTGGTTGATGAGCGCGGGAACGGCTACGGTCGCCGCAATCAACCTCTCGACCCGCCACTTTCCGTGGAACTCCGCGCGGCGCGCGCGGTCATACGCGGCGAGCGCCCGATCAGCGCCAGCTGCGTTCATCGCTGCCTCGGCCGCGAAAGGCGTCAGCAACTCGCCGCCGCGCAATGCGCTGTACACACCCTCGCCAGTGAACGGATCGAAGAAGTCGGCGGCATCTCCCACCAGGGCCGCGCCGCGCGCCCACGCTCTCTTCGTGTACGACGCAAACGGTCCGGTCGCGCGAACGGGCTCGACGCGCTCGGCGACCGCGAACCGCGCGGCGAGATGCGGATGACCGATCAGCCACTCGTCCAGCATCGCGTCCGGATCCACCGCTGCGTCGCGCGCGGCGCGCGCCGGCACCACCAGCGCGACGGTGGTCAGACCGTTTCCGACGTCGGCGATGCCAACGTATCCGTCCTTCTCGACGTGCATCTCGCCAACTTCCGTCACCCCGGGCAAGTTCCGGAAGTGCGCTACGAACGCGACGCGACGCGGAATGCGCGAGACACGCGTGAGTCCCAGTCTGCGGCCCACGACCGAGCGCAGTCCGTCTGCGCCAATGACCAGCGGTGCCCTCATCTCTCTCGTGGAGCCGTCCGAATCCAGAATGGTCACCCCGCAGGCGCGGCCGCCGCCGTCACGGATCACGTCGGTTACTCGTGCACGTTGCACGAGCGTCGCGCCCGCCGTCTGTGCCTGCTCTACGAGGATCGCATCGAGTATCGATCGCCGCACCGCGATTCCGCGATCGTGGAACGCGCGGTATCCGTGGTCTGCGATGAAGCTTCCGTGTATCTCGTAGCCGTTCGGCGCGCGGACGCGCATGCCTGTCAGCTGTGCCGGACCGGATGCTTCGAGCTGCTTCATCGCTCCCATCGCGGCGATGATGCGCGATGCTTGAGGGCTGAGATACTCGGCGCAGACCTTGTCACGCGGAAACGTCGCGCGATCCAGTAGCGCCACATCGATTCCCAACTTTGCGAGATGCCATGCCGTGGATGATCCACCGGGGCCCGCTCCGACGACTATCACTTGCGCCTTTCTCATCGACGTACTGCCGTTACCCAATCGATCCCCAGTCTCCGAAGTTTCTTGCGATGCAATAAACGATGACTCCGATCAACAGACCTGCTACGGTGGAAACTAGGTTGACTACGTCGTTGTCGAGTCGAATGATTCCTCCGACTCGGCGGGTGGTAGCTCCGCAGAGGTGAACTGTTCGTTCCGTAGGTTCTGCGCAGTCGTCGCACCAGCGTCGCTCCTGCACGGTCGCGCCGAGCAGCGAGTCGATGATCGATCCGCCAAACCCGCCGATGAGCGCAGCGAGGACGACGCCATGTCCTCGAAACCCGGCCAGCATGGCGCAGAGCGCAACCCATGCCGCCCCCGAGACCGAGCCTAGGAGTCCGGCACCGGTCACTGCTCCGGACGTACCTGGACGGACGATCGTTCCATTAGTGATCAATCTTGGTTCTCCTCCCAGCCAGACCCCCCACTCTGTTGCCCACGTGTCCGCGGAGGCCGCCGCCAGCGCGCCCACTGCCCCCCAGACCAGTGCTGTGGCAGGAAACGCTGCGCTGAGGGCTGCAACCAGCGAATAGACCCCTCCGTTCGCCAGAACCTGCCTTGCGTCGCGACGTCCGCCCTTGGAAATGATGCTGGCACTGCGAGCTTCCTTGTCGTCCTTGCCAGCCCATGAGAGGGCCGCAGCGGCCAGGAAATAGGCGATCAGCAGTCCGGCCCATCGCCAGCCGCCGATGACGCACAACGTCCCGCACGCGGCTGCAGCGACGGCTCCGCTCCCGCTCAGCGACCGTGCTCGCCGAGCCAGCAGTGCTGCCGCGATCGCGAGGACGAGCCCGGTGAGGGCGCGGCCCGGCAAGCTCGAGCTTCCGATTTGCGCAAAAATTGTCTCAGTCACCCGTGGGAGTTAACTTGGCGCTCTAATATGTCGCCAGCCAATCCCACGTCAGTCGATCCGCTCGTGCCGCTCTCTCTACTCGAGGCCGTGCGCGAAGCTGACCGCCCGGATGGCGATGGCGAGGCGGAATATGCTCCGGAGTTCCTCAACAAGCGATTGGGAACGACCGACACCATCTACGCTCAGATCAGGCGTTACAACGAGGCTGTCAAGCGCGGCCACCCGATACCGGAAGCCGAAGTCGTCGCCCTGGCGCGCCTCATGGGCAGGCGGCCGGACGCGATCGAATTGTTCCGGAGCGCCGGTGTCACGATTGCGCGCGCCGCATACGGCCGCCTATCCGCCCTCATGCGCGGCAGCGTCAACGTGCTCCCGCGCATCATCGCGCGGCCCATCGCGCGGCGTCAGGCGCAGAAACTGCTTGCCCGGTACTTCGGAGCCAAGCTCAACCGGTCAGGACCGGTACTTCGGATGGATGTTCCTGCGCGCGCGCCCGTGTCGGCGGGTGCCGACGAGCCTGGTCGCGAGTACTACGACGCGGCGCTCCATGAGCTGTTGACTCTTCTTACTCTCACCTGACAGAAGGCCCCGAGAAATGCTGCTTGTCTCGAAACTCGATGAAATTCGCGCTGCCATAGCCGATGCTGGCGTGGATGGCTGGCTCTTGTATGATTTCCGCGGAACGAATCCGATCGCCGCGAGCATCGTCGGCATCTCCGGCATGGTGACGCGCCGCTATTTCTGCTACATACCGCGCGACGGAAATCCGGTTGCGATAACTCACGCGATAGAGCAGGGCCCCTGGGAGACGTGGCCATCCAACTGGACAAAGTACGTCTACAGCAGCTGGCGCGACCTGGAGGCATTTCTTGCAAAGACGGTGTCCGGCAAGCGTGTGGCGATGGAGTATTCCGCGGGAGACGCGGTGCCGTATCTCGATCGCATCCCTGCGGGCGTAGTCGAGATGGTGCGCAACGCAGGAGCTGAAGTCGTGACATCGGCCGATCTCGTCACGCGCATCTACGCAGTGTGGACGCCGGAGCAGCTCGCGTCACACAAACGCGCTGCGGAGCACCTGGCACGGATCGCGCGCAACGCAATGGCGCTCGCAGGCGAAAAGGCGCGCTCGGGCAGCCCGATGCGCGAGTACGAACTGCAGCAGCTCATCCGTCAGGAATTCGACGAAGCGGGTCTGTTCACCGACCACGGCCCGAACGTTTCCACCGGACTGAGTGCGGCCAACCCGCACTACGAGCCGACCGCGGAGCAGTCTGAGCTGATCAACGACGGCGATATTCTGTTGATCGATCTCTGGGCGCGCGAGCCCGACGGTGTGTACGCCGACCAGACGTGGATGGGGTCGCTGGGACCTGCCAGCGCTGCGAACGTCACGATCTGGGAGACCGTTCGCGGTGCGCGCGACGCGGCGATCGCAGTGCTTCGCGACCGCATCGAGAATGGAGTCCCGGTCACGGGCGGCGAAGCCGACGATGCTGCACGCAATTACATAACGGAGCGCGGCTTCGGAGAAAAGTTCACGCACCGTACGGGTCATTCCATCGACTCGCGCGACATACACGGCTCCGGCCCGAACATCGACAATCTCGAGAGCCGCGACGTGCGCGTGCTTCTTCCCGGTGTTGCCTTTTCGATCGAACCCGGTATCTACATACCGGGCCAGGTGGGGATGCGGACCGAGGTCAATGGATACGTTTCGGAGGGATCTCTGCTCATCACGCCGAGCCGCATTCAGGAAGATCTCTTCATCGTGTAACGCGGCCGCGCGCCGACGTCGTGCCTCGACGTTCCACCGTCAACGCACGACGTCGGTCCATATCCTTGGATCTTCGAGACCAAGTCTCCACAGCGCGAACTTGGTGATTCCGGTGCGGCGCGCGCCGCGAACGAGCGAATCGAGCAACTTCGAGTCACTCACCCACACGCTCCACCCATCCGACTCGGCGTGGAGCGTGTTCGACGCCGGATCGCGCTGCAGCGGGACGTGCGCGCCTCGCGCCAGGGCCTCCGCGTCCGCGAAGGAAACCACCGCCGTCGCGCTATCCGAGCGCCACTGATATCCGTAGATCGGGAAAGCGGCGACCACGCGCGAGCTCCCCACGTCGGCGGCACGCATTCCAAGTGCGCGCATCGCCCAGTCCGGCGACGCGATCGGTCCTGGTGGTGACGTCAGCCAGTGCTGGTCGTACAGCATCACCACCAGGAAATCCACCGCGCTGAGTAGCGGCCGGCCAGGATATGCGGCGGTATCGGTTGCGGGAATCGCCATTCCCGTCGGTGATACGCCGTGTGCGCGTGCGGAGTCTGCGAACGCGTTGCTCACGCGAATCAGAACGTCGAGATCGTCGGGGGTGAGCCCTTCGAAGTCGAGAATCATGCCGCGATAACCGGCGCTCCCGAGCAGCGTGGCGGTGCGTCCAGCCGCCTGTCCGAGCACGGTCGAATCGCTTCCGAGAGCCCTGATCGTTTCCGGGTGAAAGCGCGTGCCATGGTACGACGTGACGAGCGCCATGCGCCGGCGATTGCCGGGATTGTTGCGCACCGACGAGTCCGCATAGAGTGCGGTTGGCCGGAACGTTGCGCTATCCAGGACTATGAAACCGGAGATGACCACGTCGAGCTGCGCATCGTGCGTCACCGTGCTGGCTTCGCTGCGTGGATCCCACGGCGCGACGAAGCCCCAGAATTCGGCGCCTGTCGCCGGCGGCCGGCCACGCGCGGAAGCGCAGGCGGCCATGCCGCACACGACACTCGCGGCGGCGACGAGCCGTACACGCCGCCGCAACTGGTTTTGGGCTCGTACCAGGAATCTGGTCGTCACCGTTGGTAAATTAGCAGACTCATCCTTGCTCGCACTCGAAGTTGGTCGCATGCACGTTTCCAGACACCCAGTTCTCGTATTGTTCCTGGCTCTTGTCGCCGCCTGTTCGGGTCGCGACAAGAGCTCCGCTCAGGCCCTCGCTGACACCGTCGGGACTGCCCATCGCGCGG
>DATNCZ010000050.1:0-16217 GCA_035553335.1 Gemmatimonadaceae bacterium | reverse complement strand
CACGACGGGAAGATGCACTTCTACGCAGACGTCAACGTGCGTCAGTCACCGACGGTGGCGGCGGTCCTGGCCATCGTATTCGCGGCGGTGAACGATCAACCTCCGTCTGTCACGCTCGCAATTCCGCATGACTTCGTGCCGATTCTCATGGAAGGGATGGGTCTCAATGCGCGCGAGGTAGGCCTGAACGCGATGGTCACGCGTCTCAAGCGGGCCGCGGCGGCCGCTTCAGCTTCGGATCAGCAGTCACCAGCGGTTTGAATCACGCCGGTGCGCCGGCGACGTTGAGGCCGGCGGTCTTCTCCTTGACTGCGGCCTCGAGCTGGACGCTCAGCAGGATACCTTCAGCCGACAGACGGCGCATCAGTTCCAGCATTACCGCTTGTTGTGAGTCCACGTAGACCTGATACGCGGGGTCTGTGAGATAGTAGACGGACGTGAAGTCGATGGTAGTGTCGCTCAGCGTGGTCATTGCGGCGCGAACAAAGCGCGTATTGGGAATGCTCTCGATCACATCCCGCATGATTTTCGGGACGAGCGCGAGTTTGTCAGCGGGCGTGCTACCAGCGACACGGGTCACCACGACTGCCTGCCGTTCCTCCATGCGCCCGAAATTGCGAATGCGTCCCTTGAGCAGGTCACTGTTCCCGAAGACGATCTGTTCGCCAGTGTCGGAGCGCACGCGCGTCGATTTGAGTCCGATATGCTCGACCTTTCCTGAAAACGTATCGACCTGAATCGAATCCCCGATCACGAACGGCTTGTCGGTGACTATGGACATTGCGGCGAAGACGTCGCTGAGGACGTTCTGCAGTGCAAACGCGATCGCGATACCACCAACGCCAAGTCCGGCTACCAGCGCAGTGACGTTCTGCCTGAATCCCTCTTCGAGGGTTATGACCGCAAGTATGATCCACAGCGTGACCTTGATCAGAACCGAGATCGCCTGAATCGTCGTTGCGTCCGCGCGATTGCCCTCGTGGCGCTGGACGTACGACCGGGACCAGTAGTTGACCAGAACGTTGATCCATATCCCGACCTGCAGGAACAACGCGATGATTGCAACCGCTTCCAGGGCGCGGTCGATTCGCGTTTCGTATTTGTGCGGGAAGTCGACGAACTGTGGAACGAGCCACGCCGTGAGGAAGATTATGAAGAGCAGGCGGGTGCGCTGCGCCAGTTGCTTTACGACGGGCGAGATCGGCATGGCGATAAAATTACAGCACTTTGGCGAGAAGATGCGTCGCTACGCCGTTCGACGGCGTTCCCACTCCGCGAGCTGGTCGCAGGCATCACAATTGCCGCAGGTCCAGTCCGGCTCCACGGCTTCCCCGAAGTGCTCGAGGATGAATCGGGTCCGGCAGCCGGTGGTCTGGCAGAACTGGATGATGGTATTGAGCTGTTCCTGATCTCTGGCGCGCCGTTCCTCATAATCAGTCAGATCCGCGCTGAGATCGATCGACGTGAGATTGTCGCGAAGCCGTTGCCAGTGGTTGCCTCGATGCTCGCGTGCCAGCCCGTGTTTCTTGAGGAGCGCGAGAACGATCTTCACCTTGCGTGTGGCGACTTCGGTCACGTCCACGAGGTCGTCGAGCGATACCGACGCGTCGGCGGGATATTTCTCGAGTGCAATCGCCACGCGCGCTGCCTCGGAAACCTCGGGATACTTGCCGCCGAGGAAGTACGACTGGATGCGTCTGTCCTCGACGCGATACAGAAGCGTGCATGTCGCCGGTTGTCCATCGCGGCCAGCTCGTCCTGCTTCCTGGTAGTAGGATTCGATGGAGCCGGGAAAGTGGTAGTGGATAACGAAACGCAGATCCTGCTTGTCGACGCCGAGTCCGAATGCGTTGGTCGCCACAATCGCCTTGAGTTGGCCGCTCATGAAGCGGTCCTGGGTGTCACGGCGCTCCGCCGCGGCCATCTTGCCGTGGTACAGTCCTATCTGCAACTGATCCGCAAACTTCTCGGACAGCTGTTTGTGCAGACGCGCCGCCTCTTTGACGGTTGCGGCGTAAATCACGCCGGATCCGGGTGTGTCTTCCAGGAGGTTCTCGACTATCCGATCCTTGAGATTGTCGTTGACGGCGCGGACCACCTGAAAGCGAAGATTGGGCCGCGCGAAACCGGTGACGGTGAGATATGGATCGCGCATTCCGAGCTGGCGAATGATGTCGTCGCGGACGATCTGTGTCGCTGTCGCCGTGAGTGCCAGGATTGGCGGCCGGCCGACACGTTGCGCTATCGAGCCAAGCGTCAGGTAATCGGGACGGAAGTCGTGGCCCCACTGCGACACGCAGTGCGCTTCGTCGACGACGAAGAGGGATATCTGGCGCTGAAGCAACTGCTCGAAGAAATCACGATCCTTGAAACGCTCCGGCGTGACGTAGAGGATCTCGCCCTCGCCGTCCGCGATCTGGCGGCGCGCTTCTCGGTTCTCCGCGGACGAAAGATGCGAGTGCAGCGACACCGAATCGACGCCTATTGCGTCCATCTTGTCGTGCTGATCCTTCATCAGCGCAATGAGTGGGCTTACGACAAGGGTGAGGCCCGGCGTCAACAGGGCGGGGAGCTGGTAGATCACCGACTTGCCGCTGCCCGTGGGCATTACGACGAGAGTGTCACGCCCGGAGAGGAGCGCGTCGATCGGTTCCCACTGGCCGGGTCGGAAATTTGGATGACCGAATCTCTCGGACAGCAGGGATCTGGCTCGGGGCCGTTTGTTGGCCGCAGCGGTCTTGTCTGTCATGCAATCCGCATGCAAGGCATGATCCATTCCGCGGGAGTGGCGATGCCGGGATCATTCAGTCAATCGCGAACCTTCCGGCGTGAATTCGCGGTCATTTCAGTTGGGCCGGCGCTCCGGCGAGGCGTAGGAAAACCAGGATCCCCCTGCGTGCTCTATCCGCAATACGCGATCGCCAAGGCCCGTGGCCAGCTTGCAGCCGTCCGGCGCGTAGACATAGCCGACGTCGGTGCTGTCCGGCTCGGTCGATCTGACGAAGGTGCACTCGTGATAACGTGCGTCTCTGTACACGGCCCGGAATCCGCCGCGCTGCAACAGGCCGTGAAGCGCGTCGATCCGCGCCGAGATCGCAACGCGCCGGTCCTTGCTCGTTATGGGTGTTGCCGCCGTCGCGGTAACTACGTCCGGGACAGGGGCGAGTCGGTAAACGGCAACTATGGAGTCCAGGATCGTCTTGTGGACAGCGAAGGTCGCCGTGGCTGTTGCCAGTGCGGCATTGCCGGCGGGACTGAGCGCAACTTCGGTCGGTTGCACGTTGGGCAGTCCGCGAACGAGCCAGATCGCTCGCCGTCCAACCGGGACTCCGCGCCAGCTCATTACCGCGTGACCGACCAGTGCTGCACTGTCGGCGCCTATTTTTTGCACTATGCGTTCGCCAGCCGGCCCCTCATCCACGGCTATGACCGCGCAATCCGTGTGGCTCGCGACTGAATAAATGCTGGGCCACAGGTTGTATTGATTGGCTCTGCCGCCGAGGTTGAGCGAGAAGACGCGCGGATTGTCCGGCAGGTTGAACGCCAGCTCGGACGCATCCTGATATCGGTCAGCGGCGATCCACGTTGCCGTGCAGTTCCTGTTCGCGGCTTCTGCCTTCTGCACAGCGCGTGCGAGATCGGGCCAACCGTACGCTTTCGATATGGGATCCCTGCGTGGCGGGACATCGATCACGCGTGAGGCGGCCTGCGCAATCACCACCAGTGTACACGCAGCGCCGAGCACGGAACCAGCGATCAGCCATGCACGGGCGGCGCGGCGCAGTCGCATAGTGGCGAGCAATGGGAGTGCCGCCACGAGGGCGGGAACGGGCCAGTTCGGCTCGACTGGGCGTCGGATGGCACTAACCACAAAGAACGCAGCGACAGTGGTTGCGATGACCGCAAACATGAAACGCCGATCGTCGGCCATGCGGCGCAGACTGCGCGCAACGGCAAACGCCGCCATAACGGCGATGATGGGTGAAATGATTCCGAGCTGGCCGGCAACAAGTCCGGCTTCCCGACTGATGATGGAGCCGCGTGCCTGCGTGAATCCGTGATGCAGCTGGAACACGAAGGAGATCCAGCCGTTGTGAGAATTCCAGACCAGCGTAGGTGCCAGTACGGTCAGCGCGAGCAATGTTGCGAGGTATGGACCCGGTCCGGCCAGGCGCACGCGCAGGTCGCGTCGCGACAGCAGTGCGACGAGCACGCCCGCCGGAATCAGTACCGATGTGAATTTGGAGCAGAAGGCAACACCGAGCATCACGCCGGCTGCGCACCACCAACCGAGTGACGCGACGGATTTTGGCGGCGATGCAATGGCTCGTTCGAGCGACGCGAGCGTAAGCGCGATCGCAGCAAGCAGAGGAGCGTCTGGTGTCGCAAGTACGAATCCGACAAGGGCGCCAGGTATGACCAGCATCAGCAATGCCGCGCGTACACCCGGATCATCGAGTGTGCTCGTGGCGTCTCCAGCGTCGTCAATCTCGCGACTTGACTCGGCGCCAAGCCGCCATGCCATCACGACGACCGCAATCGAAGCGAGTGCACCGGCGAGAACGGCGCCGAAGCGGACGCCGAGCGCGGTCTGTCCGAAGATCGCCGTGCCGGCGCGGATAAGAAGGGCGACGGCTGGTGGATGATCGAAATACCCGGCAGCGATGCGCCGGCTCCAGTCCCAGTAGTACGTCTCGTCGGGAAGCAGCGGGATGAATGCGGCGAGCGCGAGACGTACTATCGACGCGACGACGATCAGAGCGATTGCGAGCTTTGCGTTGCGCATCGTTACTTCTGAATGACTCCCTGCAGATCACCCGAGACGAGCGCTGCGATGTTGGCGAGAATGACCGGTCGTGCGGCGCCGCCGGCACTTGCGAGGAAAATCGGATCCCACTCGGGGTGGAACCACTGCTTGAATTCCCTGATTCCCTGAAAGTTGTAGAATCGCTCCCCGTACCCGCGTATGGCAACCGCAAGCTGGTTCCAGATCGGTGCGCCGCGGTGAACGCTGAGTCCGCTGAGCGATGCCATCCCGAGGTTGAACCAGCGGAAACCCTCGCCGCGCGCCCAGAGCATCATCTCGATCAGAACAAAGCGCATGATGCCGGGCGGTGCATCCGTGGTGTAGCGCATGAGATCAGCTTCGACCTCTTCCTTTCGTCCGGAAAGCCAGGCGTTGGAGAAAGCAACGATCCGTCCGTCCTTCCGTGCGACCGCAACCGGGTAGCGCGATACGTAATCGTCGCTGAAGGAACCCAGCGAAAACGATTTCTCCCGTGTCTGCTTCTGTCTGAGCCATTCGTCGGAGACGGCGCGCAGCTCGGGAAGAAGGGGTGGTATGTCGGCTGGCTGAACGATCTCGAACCTGTATCCGTCGTCCGTGATCCTGCGCCATACGCGTCGAAGATTCTTTCTGCTGGATCCTTCCAGAGAAAAGTCCGCGAGCGAGACGCGTGCCTCCTCGCCCAGCTTGACGACGTTGAGGCCATGATCGAGATACAGATACAGGAGTGTCGGAGCAATCTTGTAGAATACCGGCCAGCCCCCGTTCTGGTCTGCAAGCTGTATGAACGATCGAATGAGCTCTGTCGCGTCGGAGGGCGCGCAGATGGGATCGCCGAGCGAGACCCAGCTACGCCCGTGCACACCGAACATGATGAACCCGGTGCGTTGCTCATTGAACAGGAACGACTTGTCGCCCAGAAATGCGAGCTGCGCGGCCGCTTGTGGATAGTTCGCAACGATCGCGCGCGCGTCGCGCAGATCTGCCTGGGTCGGGCGCGGAGCTGGCTTGCGTGCGGTACGCATCAGACGCATGGCCGCGAATACGATCAGCGTGGCGAGAACACCAGCGCTCGCGCGTAGAAAGCGAGCAGCCTGCGCATGTCTCGCGAAATGGAAGAAGGTAGCGATCGAAATGTCGACATTGGCATACGACAGCAGACCCAGCGCAATCGAGCCGAGCGTCACCAGCAGGATCGCCGCAATCCACGACGCCGAAAAACGCTCTTCGATGAGTGAGCTGCGGCGATAGAAATACTTTCGGCTTGGCAGGAACGCGGCCAGCATCAACGAGAGGACGAGTGCCTGTTCTATGTCCAGTGCGCGGAGCAGCGACAGCACGATGCCCGCGACGAGCAACCCGATGGTGAGGTGGTACGCGACGTCCAGCCGCCGCTCGACGCCACGTGCGAGGATGAGCAGCGTCACGCCGGCGAGGTTGTCCATGAAGTGCGACAGCTCGACCACCGGGAGCGGAATCCACATGCTCAACCATCGCAACCGTCCAGCGATCGCCGGCGTGGCGCCCGAGAACAGCAGGAGCGCTCCAGCAACGAAGGTGAGTATCGCGAGCATGCGCGGAACGATCGCCGCCGTGCGATCGCCGCCCAGGCGTCGCAATCGTTGAATCGGAGCCGAGTGCCTGAAGAGCGCGATGCCGAGGTAGCCTGCAGCAAGAGCGACCGTAATGCCAAGTACGTAATGATGGCGGGTGGAAGTTACGGGTGGCACTGTTACTCGCGGGCGGGGATGCGTAATGTCACGAAGCGAAAATATATGGCTGATTCATCTTCCGATCTCTATTTGGTCACCGCGCCAGGACTGGAGCACATCACGGCTTCGGAGCTTGCTGCCCTTGGCATGACTTCCGGCAGTGAACTGCACGGCGGTGTTGCATGGCGCGGCACGATGCTGGATCTGTACCGTGCCAATCTGTGGCTGCGCACAGCCACCCGGGTGCTGATACGCGTTTCCAGATTTCATGCCGGATCCTTTGCGGAGCTGGAGCGACGGGCAAAGGCAGTGCCTTGGGGACGCTTCGTTCGTGCGCGAGACCGTGCCCGATTCCGGGTGACCTGTCACAAGTCGGCGCTGTATCACAGCGATGCGGTGGCCCAAAGACTGGGCGAGAGCGTCGCTGCGGAAACAGGATGCACGTTCGCCGGAAATGCGGAAACCGATGAACAGGATCCGGCCTCCCACGAAGCGAGTTCCGGGGAGCAGCTGTTCATCGTGCGGATCGACCATGACACTGTCACGGTGAGCGCCGACAGCTCCGGGACACTGCTGCACAAGCGCGGCTATCGCCAGGCGACCGCCAAGGCGCCGATGCGGGAGACCCTGGCCGCGGCGATGCTGCTGTCGAGCGGATGGAGTCGCGGGGAGCCGTTGGTCGATCCGCTGTGCGGGTCGGGTACCATCCCGATCGAGGCCGCCCTGATTGCGCGAAACATTGCGCCCGGCATGAATCGGGAATTCCGATTCGAGCGATGGCCCGGCTTCGATCGTACTGGCTGGGCGGCCCTTCGCGACGAGGCGCAGGCCGGCGTGGCAGATGTGGCCCCGGCGAGCATAGTCGCCTCAGATCGCGACGCTGGGGCCATAGACGCCGCCATGTCGAACGCAGTGCGGGCCGAAGTCGGTGGCGACGTTCAGATTGTGCAACAGCCGCTGTCCGCAACGAGTCCAAGTGACGACCGAACAGGATGGCTTATGACCAATCCACCCTATGGAGTACGCGTTGGAACGGATGTTCGAAACCTTTACGCGCGACTTGGATCGATGATGCAGACCTCGTTCGCAGGCTGGAGCCTGGGGATTCTATCGGCTTCTCCGGAACTCGACCGCCAGCTTGGGATCCCTCTAGAACAGGTGTTCGAGACAAAGAACGGTGGGATCGCGATAAGATTTTTGCGGGGCAGGGCGATAAATGAGTGAGGGAACCGTAGTATCCCTGAACATTTCGCGAGGCGGGGTGCCCAAGTTGCCCGTCCGGAGCGTGCAGCTCGGTGTCCAGGGCTTTGCGGGGGACGGTCACGACGACGTTGAATCTCACGGTGGGCCGGAGCGCGCGGTGTGCATCTATGCGACGGAACTCATCGAGGCGCTCCAGCGGGAGGGACACCCGATCTTCCCGGGCTCGGCGGGGGAGAATCTCACGATCACCGGACTGGACTGGGCCGAGATGATACCTGGCGCGCGGGCCACGATTGGGGGCACGGTGGTCCAGTTGACCGATTATACGTCCCCGTGCAAGACCATCCGGGATTCGTTCGTAAACGGACGTTTCACTCGAATCTCCCAGAAGACGAACCCTGGTTGGAGCCGAGTGTATGGTAGGGTTCTGGTTGGGGGAGCGGTTAGTTTAGGGGACCTGGTTGTGGTTGTGCCGAGTTGAATGGCACAGTCCCTGCCACTTTGGCCCGCGTACGGCAATCATGCCGCCGCAAATTGATGCAGGAGTCAGAATTTTATGAAGTCATTCTCTCGTTTGGCAATCTTGCCGCTGGTCGTCCTCGCCTTTGGGTGCAAGGGCAACGACTCCAAAAAAGTTGACGACGCTCTGAATAGCGACCTGTCGCTTGCCTCGCAGGCACACCCGATGACTCCGGCGGACAGCGTTTCGGCACTCGAGCGCTCCCGCAGCAATTCTCTGGCTACTCAGCAGGCCGCGACGGCGCCCGTGACGCACAGGACCGTGGTTCATCATGTTTACGAGGGCAGCAGCGGCAGTTCGGCCGCTCAGTCGTCCGGCACCCACATCGAGAAGAACACCAACCGTGACGCCGCGATCGGCGCCGGGGCTGGCGCGATTATCGGTGCTGTGACGAGCAAGAACAAGGTGAAGGGTGGCGTGATAGGGGCGGCAGCCGGCGGAATACTTGGCGCGGTGATCGGGAACAACGTGGACAAGAAAAAGGTACCAAACCGGCCGTAAGGCGGGATCGCCTTTCCGGCTCGACCGGTTGGAGGGCGGCTCTCAGCCGCCCTCTTCTTTTTGCAGCCAATTCTCGACACTGCCGTTACGCACCCCCACTTTCGGAGCGGGCGCTCGCGCGGCATCATTCTGTAGAGTGCCTACAGAGGCCGAAATCTTGAGTCCATTGTACGTCGTCTGCGTAGCGCGTCACGAATATCTCGCAAGCCACATCGCTCGGTTCTTCGAGAGCGATGAAGTCTGCACAGTCGGTGTCGTGGGAGTGCAGGGCGTGGTGGAATCCACGCGTTCATGCGCGCCTGACGTCGTGGTATGCGAGTACGAGCTGTTGACGACGCAGCCGCTGGATGAGTGGGAGTGCGACGAGGTGCTGCGCAAGACGCCCATCGTTGCGGTGAGTCTCACGCGCAGGTCCAACGAGCTGGTGCCGCTGGACTGCAACGGAATCGCCGGATTCCTTTATCTTCCCACGCTGGATTCGGCGAACGCGCTCAAGCTGGTACGAGCGGCAGCTGCGCGTCCACGCTACACGCCGGGTGCGCCGACCTTCACTGGCACCCGTTCCGAATCTCTTTCGGCGGACGCTCCGCGCTGATTCGGAGTGCGCGAAAAGCGCCGCAAGAAAGGGTTAAATTGAGAGCCATGAGTAGCGAAGCCATAACGAGCGTCTTCAACGACGGCTACATAGCCGAAGTTTACGACGCATACAAGCGCGATCCTGCGTCGGTAGACGAGTCCTGGCGCCAATTCTTCCGTTTCGCCGAGGGTCTTGGCGGGACGGGTTCCCTCGGTCAGACGGCGATCGGCTCGGACGCACTTCGTGCGGCAGCCGGTGCTGCGGCGCTGCTCGACGCGATTCGTGCATACGGGCATCTCGCGGTCGCGGTAGACCCACTGGGGAGCGCACCCCCGGGATCACCGGAGCTGAGCCCCGAGAGTCACGGTGTGACTGAGGCGCTGCTCACATCGATTCCAGGTAGCGTGGTGGGAATGCCGGACGCTACGGCCGCCGCCGCCACCGCGCGTCTGCGCTCGCTGTATTCGTCGACGACTGGCTTCGAGTTCGAGCATCTCGGCTCCTTCAAGGAGCGTCAGTGGCTGCGTAATGCCGTCGAGGGCGGTATGTATCACCAGGATCTTACAGCCGACGAGAAAAAGGCAGTCCTCACGCGGCTTACCGAAGTCGACGCGCTCGAGCGTTTCCTGGGACGCGCATACCAGGGCTACAAGCGTTTCTCGATAGAGGGGAGCGACGCGCTGGTGGTGATGCTGGATGAGATCATCGCGCTTTCCGCACTTGGCGGCGCACGTGAAGTCGCGATGTCGATGGCGCACCGCGGTCGTATCAACGTGCTGACGCACGTGCTCGGCAAGTCATATGCGACGATCTTCGACGAGTTCGAGGACAAGCATCCCAGCGGTGCGGTCGATACGAGCGGTGACGTGAAGTACCATCAAGGAGCGGATGGCACGCGCGCGATCGCCGGGCGCGAGGTCGCGCTCACGCTGGTACCGAATCCGAGTCATCTCGAATTCGTGAACGCGGTGCTCGAGGGTGTTGCGCGCGCCAAGCAGAGCGCGGCCGATGGAACGCACGACGAATCCGCGGTGATTCCGGTATGCGTACACGGGGATGCCGCATTCACAGGCGAAGGAATCGTCGCCGAGACGATGAACCTGTCGATGCTGGACGGATTCCGCACTGGTGGTACGGTCCACATCATCGTCAACAACCAGATCGGATTCACGGTCGATCCGCGAGATGGACGCTCCACGCGATATGCGAGCGATCCGGCCAAGGGTTACGACATACCCATCATGCACGTGAACGGCGACGACGCACTCGCGTGCGTACAGGCTGTGCGTCTGGCGATGGCGTATCGCGCGACGTTCAACAAGGACGTGTTGATCGATCTGGTGAGCTACCGGCGGCACGGTCACAACGAGACCGACGAGCCTGCGTTCACGCAGCCCCTTCTGTACGCAAAGATTCGGGCGCACAAGACTCCGCGCGAGGTCTGGGGCGAGCGACTCGTAGCCGAAGGGGTGATAACGGCCGAGGAGATGCAATCTGTCGAGCGCGGGATCATGTCGAAGCTGGAAGAGATTCAGCGTAGCGCGCGTCCGTTGCCGGAACACGAGGACACACGCGAATCGCCATCGGCTCCGCACGCGATCGACACGGCGGTGAGCGCAGCTGTGCTGCAATCGCTGAACGAGGCGTTGCTTCGCTGGCCGGACGATTTCAAGCCGAACAGCCGTGTGGCGCGTACGCTCGCGCGGCGTCGCGATGCGATGGGCGATGCTGGCGGAATCGATTGGGGTCATGCGGAATCGCTCGCGCTCGGCTCGTTGCTGATCGACGGAACATCGGTGCGGTTGACTGGCCAGGATGTGGAGCGCGGTACGTTCTCGCATCGGCAGGACGTGTTGCACGATGCATCGTCGGGCGCGACGTACGTGCCGTTGAGGCACATCGATTCCGCCAGGGGCACGATCGACGTCTACAATTCCCCGTTGTCCGAGACCGCGGTTCTCGGCTTCGAGTACGGTTTCAGCGTGACTGCCAGAGATACGCTCGTCATGTGGGAAGCGCAATACGGCGATTTCGCCAACGTTGCGCAGATCATGTTCGACCAGTTCATCGCATCGGGGCGCGCGAAGTGGGGGCAGGATTCATCCATCACGGTTCTGCTGCCGCACGGCTATGAAGGTCAGGGTCCGGAGCATTCGAGCGCGAGGCTAGAGCGCTATCTGCAGCTGTGTGCCGAGGGCAACATGCGTGTGGCGTATCCATCGACGCCGGCGCAGTACTTTCACATCCTGCGACGCCAGGCGCGTGAAACCGAGCGACGGCCGCTCATCCTGATGCAGCCGAAGAGCCTGCTTCGTTCGCCCGAAGCGGCGTCGAAGTTGACCGATCTCACGTCCGGGACGTTCCAGACTGTAATCGACGACGCGTCGACGTCGAACGAGCGCGAGAGCGTGAAGCGCATCGTATTCTGCACGGGCAAGATCTATTACGATCTGATCGAGAAGCGGAAGCGCGATGGCGGAGATGGTGTTGCACTCGTCCGCGTGGAAGAGTTGTATCCCTGGCCGCACGAGGACGTTGCACGAGTTGTGGATTCGTATCCGGCGATCGAGGATGTCGTCTGGGCGCAGGAAGAGCCGAAGAACATGGGAGCGTGGACCTTTGTCTGGCCGCGGCTCAGAGTTTCGACGGGGAATGCAATAACGGTCCGTTACATCGGACGGGCAGAGCGCGCGAGTCCGGCCGAGGGCTATGCCGGGCCGCACAAAATTGAACAGGAGCGGATAGTGTCGGAAGTGTTCACGCTTCCCCGGCCTGCGCAGAGTGGGCGCGCGCGGGCGTCAGCCCGTTGAGCGGGGTGACCATCGCCGAAAGGCACTGGACGAGGTTTTCCGCACGAGCCGTTGCCACACTGGCAACAGCGCTCGGTGTGATGTTGATGCCGCGTTTCCTGAATGCTCAGGGGCGCGGCATCGTCGCGTTGGCGGAAGCGAAGGCCGCGGCCGGAGTGCATACGCGCGTGCTCGTGATCGGCGCGCATCCGGATGACGAGGACACGCAGCTGATCGCATGGCTCGCGCGCGGTCATCGCGCCGAGACTGCTTATCTGTCGCTCACGCGGGGCGATGGGGGACAGAATCTGATCGGCAACGAGCTCGGTGAAGCGCTCGGCGTGATTCGCACGGAGGAGTTGCTCGCCGCGAGACGCATCGACGGCGCGCACCAGTATTTCACGCGAGCGTACGATTTCGGCTTCTCCAAGACTGCGGCCGAGAGCTTCTCGCACTGGCCGCGCGACTCGGTACTCGGCGACATGATCAAGGTGGTGCGGGGTTTCCGGCCGCAGATCATCGTGTCGGTATTCTCCGGAACTCCTCGCGACGGACATGGGCAGCATCAGGTGGCGGGAATTCTGTCACGCGAGGTGTATGACGCAGCGGCTGATACGGTGCGCTTTCCTGTCAGCAAGTTCGGGAAGCCGTGGACGGTATCCAAGTTCTACCGGGGCGCGCGGTTCTCTCGCGAGGACGGCACGATCTCGATGAACGTGGGCGAGTACGATCCGATACTCGGGCTCACGTACGCCGAGATTGCGGCTGAGAGCCGCAGTCAGCACAAGTCACAGGGCTTCGGCAGCACTGCGCGCAAGGGCGTGGTCATGGATTATCTGCGCCGCGAAGCGACGCGCGTGAATGCGGCGACGCCTGCGCAATCCGAGCGGTCGATCTTCGAGGGACTCGACACCACGCATGACGTGACGCAGGCGGATCGGGATCGGGTCGCACTTGCGGATGCAGGCATCGACGTCGAGGCAGTTGCCGAGCGGCCGCGTGTCGCACTTGGCGACAGCGTCGCGGTGCACATTGCAGTGTACCGGAGCGGTACCGTGGACAGTAGCGCTCTGCGAACGGTGTACATCCACGGTGAGCGGCTGACGCAGCCCTACTGGCTCGTTCGCCCGCGTGTTGGAGATCTGTTCGCCTCTGCATCCGATTCCGTTTCGGATGATGCGCGTGAGAGAGACGGTTGGGTGCCCGTGACAGTGAATCTGCCCGGTCAGGCTCCAGTCGTCGTGCGCACGCCGGCGATTTATCGCTACGCCGATCCAGTGCGCGGGGAAATCGAGGAACCGCTGGCTACCGCGCCGGGCGTATCCGTCACTTTCGATCGAGATGTGGAGCTTGCACGTGCCGGCGCGCCGCTCGACCGTACGTTTCAGCTGACTCTCCGGTCGTCGTGGCCGACAGCGCACAGGTTGCAGGTGCGACTCGAAGTGCCGAACGGGATGCAAGCCGATTCCAGCCAGCGTACCGTGACGCTGGGCGCCGGCGAAACGAGAATCGTGACATTCCGGGCGACGGGCCGCCTTGCCGCGGGGACTCACGCCGTGCGCGCCGTAGTTGTGGATGGCATGCAGCGCGACAGCATCGGATTCATTCCAATCGAGTACAGCCACATCACGCCACAGCGGATGCACCGCAAGGCCGAGGTGCCGATCCAGGCCGTGAACGTGATCGTACCTGCTCACGCGCTGATCGGATATGTTCAGGGTGTCGGTGACAACGTGGCAGACGCGCTGCGGGATCTCGGACTGACTGTTCAGCAGCTGAATCCGGCTGCGCTTCCGACAGCCGATCTGTCCCGTTTCAGCACGATAGTGGTGGGCCCGCGCGCGTATCAGGCCAACCAGCTGTTGATCGACAACAACTCGTACCTGATGAACTACGTACGCCGCGGCGGCAATCTCGTCGTGCAGTATGGCCAGAACGAGATGCAGCAGGCGGGCGTGATGCCGTACCCGATCAAGCTTGCGCGCCCCGCCGCCCGCGTGACGGATGAGAATGCACCGGTCACGATAATCGAGCCGCGAAGCGCGCTGCTCGACACTCCGAACAGGATCACGAGTGCGGATTTCACAGGCTGGGTGCAGGAGCGTGCGACGTACATGCCGAGCACTTTCGATCCGCACTATTCGACGGCACTGCGCATGAACGATCCCGATGAAGAGCCAAACAGCGCAGGACTTCTGACGGCGCAGGTCGGCAAGGGACGTTATACGTACGTGACGCTCGCACTGTTTCGCCAACTTCCCGCCGCCGTACCGGGCGGCGCGCGCATATTCGCGAATCTGCTGCGGTGACGCTCCGTCGCCTGGCGGGAGGCATCGTCTGCGCAGTGGCCGCGACGATGCTTGGGTCCTGCGTGCACGACAATCGAACCGTGCTTACGGTGTATTCGCCGCACGGGGTCGATCTGCTCAAGTACTACGAGACGGAATTCGAGAAAGCGTATCCCGGCATCGACGTGCAGTGGGTGGACATGGGATCGCAGGAAGTTCTCGACCGCATTCGTGGCGAGGCTGTGAACCCGCAGGCAGACGTCTGGTTTGGCGCACCATCGGAGTCGTTCGAGCGTGCCGCGAAGGAAAATCTGCTGCAGCCCTATCGGCCGACGTGGGCGGCTGATGTTCCGGCGGAGGCGCACGACGCACACGATCTCTGGTACGGCACATACCTGACACCGGAAGTGATCGCCTATAACGGCGACGCGATCCCGCGCGACAGTGCACCGCAGGACTGGGACGACGTGCTCGATCCCAAGTGGCGCGGCAAGGTGATCATACGCGATCCGATCGCATCGGGTACGATGCGTGCGATATTCGGGGCGATCATAGCCAAGAGCGTTACGGAGACCGGATCACCGCAGCGCGGCTACGACTGGCTGCGGAGGCTCGATGCAAATACCAAGGAGTACGTGCTCAATCCCACGATTCTGTACCAGAAGCTGAAGAGTCGTGAAGGTCTGATAACGCTCTGGGACATGCCCGATGTCGCGACGATGCGGGATCGCGTGGGGATCCCGATCGACTACGTGATACCGCGTAGCGGGACACCGCTGCTGGTGGATGCAATCGCAATCGTGCGCGGCACCAAGCATCCTCGCGAGGCGAAGCTGTACTATGAATTCGTAACGAGCCAGCACGCACAGCTCGAGGCTGCTCGACAATTCCTGCGCATTCCCGCGCGCACGGACATTCCGACCGACTCGCTGCCTGCATGGATTCAGACAGCGATGAAGCAGATCAAGCCGATGCCGGTCGACGGCGCCTTGCTGGCGCAGCACTTGAACGAGTGGATGAGATATTGGGACGCACACATCAGGAAGCGCGGATGAGCGGAAGCGGTACCGGGCTCGTAGTCGACAGCATAGTGCGCGTCTTCAGCGGTCAGACGGCGGTGGATCACGTTTCGTTCGAGGTGAAACCGGGGGAGCTCGTAGCGCTGGTTGGCGCGTCAGGCTCGGGCAAGACGACGACCCTGAGAATCGTCGCCGGTTACGAGCAGGCCGATACCGGGCGAGTCCTGTACGACGGTCAGGACATAACGCGGCTCGGTCCGTCGAAGCGTGACTTCGGCATGGTGTTCCAGCATTACGCGCTGTTTCCGCACATGTCAGTGGCTGAAAACGTCGCATTCGGCCTCGAGGCGCGCGGAGTGAGCCGTTCGGAGCGAATGCAGCGCGCCAGTGCGGCGCTCGATCGCGTGGGGCTGGGTGGAAAGGGCACCCGTATGGTGCAGCAGCTTTCCGGCGGCGAGCAGCAGCGTGTTGCGCTCGCTCGCGCGGCGGTTATCGAGCCCCGCCTCTTGCTGCTTGACGAGCCACTGTCCAATCTGGATCCAACGCTGCGGCAGAGCACGCGCGACGAGCTGCGTACCACGCTCAAGGAGTCCAAGGCGCCGGCGCTGTTCGTCACGCACGATCAGGACGACGCATTCGCCATCGCTGACAGGATAGTGCTGCTATCGCGCGGGCGCGTACTGCAGGATGGTTCACCGGAAGATCTGTACGACAGGCCCGCGACTCGCGACGTCGCGATGTTCATCGGGCACGCGACACTGATACCGGCGCGTCGCAACGGTGATTTCGCGACCGTATCAATTGCCGGTGCAATGCACCGCG
>DATNCZ010000049.1:0-8259 GCA_035553335.1 Gemmatimonadaceae bacterium | reverse complement strand
AGGGATGGCGTTTCTTACATCGGTCGTTGCGACTGACATCCTTCCATCCGATTTCATGGCAGGCCTGCAGCTCGCGTTCGCACCGTTCCAGATTGTCTATTCCCTGATCAAGGCGACGGTATTCGGCGCCGCCATATCGTTCTTCTGCTCGTATGAAGGCTACAATGCAAACGCGGGTGCCGAGGGGGTTGGACGAAGCACCGCTGCTGCAGTTGTCATAACGTCGGTTGCGATACTCGTACTCGATGCCGTTACTGCGCTGCTCCTGGCGCCATACCTTCAGGCCTGACCCGGCTGACAATATGAAAAAGACTCGTGACGACATTCTGGTAGGCGTAGTGATAGTAGTGGGGCTCGTGATCGCGGTCATCGGATCACTGTGGCTCGCACGCGGTGGTCTGTCCAAGGGCTATCCGCTTTATGCGCGGTTCGCCTGGGGCGCGGGACTCAAGACCGGTGCACCCGTGTGGGTGAGTGGCGCGGCGGTCGGCTACGTCTCGGACGTGCAGTTTCGTCCGGATGGAAGTCTCCTGACTCAGTTACGAATAACGAGCGACCAGCCGATCCCGAAGCCGAGTCCGGCGACGGTGGTTCCGAATGGAATCTTCGGCGACGTTGCCGTGAACTTCACGCCACAACCGTCGGGCACGCGATATGTCGAGGGTGATACAGTAGTGAGCGGTCCGGCCGCGGCGGGCATTGCGCAGCTGACCGCGAAAGCCGATTCGATCACGACTTCAGTCACCGCGCTTACGAGTGCGATGAACAAGGAACTCGTGGCGGGAGGCGGGCTTGCGGATCTGCGTCAGACACTCGCTGGCACCAACAAGCTCATGGCGCAGCTGAGCGCCATCGCGACGGTGCAGTCGGCTCAGCTCACCGCCACCATGACGTCACTTCGGCGCGCGACCTCGGCGGTGGATTCGGCAAAGATAGATTCGACGCTGTCCAACCTTCGGACCGCGAGCGGTAACATGAATTCGCTGACCCTGTCGCTGGATTCGACGGGACGCGCGCTGAATCGGATCGTGGCCAAGGTCGACAGCGGTAACGGATCGGCGGCAAAATTGGTCAACGATCCGGCGCTCTACAACGACGTACACTCGCTGCTTGGTCGGATGGACAGTCTGGTCGCTGACATCAAGAAGAATCCCAAACGGTACATCAACGTGAAGGTGTTCTAGCGCGTCGTCGCCGATACCGTCGACATGGGGTCACGAGGCGGATGCATCCGCGCCTCGTTTCAAAAGAAAGCGCCGGCACGGTTTCGACCGTGCCGGCGCTTTGCATCTGGAACGTCAGGAACTTAGAAGTTGTAGCGGAGCGACAGCTGCATACGGTAGTTCGATGACGCATTCTGCGCACTGTACGGCCGCAGAGTCGAGTCGAACGTGTACACGCCCTGGGTCGGATTGACCCCATTGACTGCCGTGCCGATCTTGTTGCCGGTCTGGGTAAGAAGGACCGTGGCGCTGCAGATGCTGCCGCAGGTTGCGCCCTGATCCGAGAAGAACTGCCGTCCCCACTTCGAGTTGATCAGGTTTCCAAAGTTGAGAATGTCCAACCGGAGCTGAACGTTCTGGGTGTGGAACGCCTGGAGCGACTGTGTGATGCTGACGTCGAATTCGTTGGACCACGGATTGCGGCAGAGGTTGCGAGACAGCATCTTGCCGCGATTTTCACGAAGGCATGGGACGCTGTTGATGAACTTGTCCAGAGCGGCCTGCTGCGCCGCAACTGAACCAGCCTTTGTCGCGTCGTTGTAGCCTGTGAAAAGGATCTCGTTGGGATCACGAACGTCCTTCGGAACGTAAACGAGGTCGTTCTGCGAGTTTCCGTCGCCGTTGAGGTCGCCGGAACCGCTACCGCCGCCTGCACCGTACACATAGTCGTACGGCGCACCCGAGTTACCCTGGTAGACCACGGTAATGTCGGTAAGCGTCTTGGCGTGATAAGTGCCGAGCGCGGTGATACGGTGCGGCATGTCGTTCTTGCTGCGCGTGAGGCTGAAGTCGTTGAGATTGCCGGTCACGTCGCGAGCATAGCGGTAGTTGGAGCCCGCGGTGCTGCTGGTGATCGACGCGACATCGCGCGCCTGGCTGTACGTATACGACAGTGATCCGTCGAACGACGTGGAGAATGACTTCTGGAGAGTACCGGTAATGCTGTAGGTATAGTTACCAGACGAGTTCCCGAGGTCGAGGACCTGGGTGCGCCCGCCGGAGGTCACCGGGGTCCAGCCGGTCGCAGTCGGCGTTCCGTAGAGCACGCGTCCATGCGAGTCCGTACCCTGCGGTCCGACCAGTGCGAGATTGGTGTAGAAGGCGTCATTGATCGACTTGGTGTACAGGCCTTCGATCGTGCTGATCATACCGTTCGCGAAGCGGTGATCGTACGCCGCCGAAATCTTCTGGTACTGCGGGAACTTGAAGTTCGGATCGATCGTGTTGATGCTGGAGCCGAACGCGAGTGTTCCGCCGGGCTTGGTTCCCGATGCGAGACACGCCGTCGGCGGGCTTGCAATGTTGGCGGTGTTGAATGCGGGCGGAACGAACGACGTGGTGGCCGACGTCGTGCCGTTGCAGTTGAGCGACGGATACCCACTGAGTCCAGAGTTCCCGAATGCGTTGGACAGATACACAAACGGAGGCGGTCCGGTGAAGTATCCAATGCCGCCGCGCAACTGATTACGCTGATCTCCCGTCACGTTCCAGTTGAACGCGAGACGCGGCGAGAACTGGCCCTTGGAGGGCACCGTGCTGGTGTTACGTCCGTAGCTGGCGAGCACGCTCGGGTTTGACGGAGGCGTCTGGTCGAAGTGCGGCTGATCCCACCGTACGCCCATCGTGAGCGCCAGGTTGTCAGTCGTCTGCCAGACGTCCTGCAGATAGTAGGCGTACATGTTCGCCTCGAACGTCGCGATACCGGCAGCCGGATCGGACGGCGACGGCGCGCTCACGGCGTAGGCCGAGGCTTTTCCATTCTGGAAATCGGTGAGGCTGTTGAACGTCCACGAGCCCCTCGAGTTCTGGCCGAACAAGTTGTAGGGCCGGTAGAACTGATCCTTGGTTCCGATGGTGAAGCGATGCGCGCCCACAGGCACCGTGAAATTTTCAGTCAGCTCGAACGTGCGCTGATTGAGGACGTTGCCCTGAGACGATGCCTCCGTCCCCGCCACCAGCGACACTGTACCCGTGCCACCGTCGGTGCGAGGGACGTTCCTGACCGTCACCTGCGGGAAGAGAGCAGGAACGGTGCGGAAGTCAGCCGTCTTTGTGTAGTTCAGGAGCAGCTCGTTGAAGATGCCGTTCGAAAAGTTGCTTAGAAACTCGGCTACCGAGCTGTTTGTCTTGCTCGTGAACTGATATGCATTCGACGTGAGGCCGAAATTAGGCGCAGTGGAAGTAGCGGCGCCGCGGCCGAAACTCGTGTTGTTCGCAAACGAGTAGTTATGGCGCAGTACCAAGCGGGTTGCGAACGGGAGATAAATGTCGATGCGGCCAAATACGTTGGTCGCGGGATTCTGCTTGGTTACCTGGCCACCCGAGCCGCCATTGGCGAAGCCGTAGCCGCTGGACAGGAGGCTGTTGAAGTTATCGATCGTCGCCTGGTTGACTGGCGCATCCGGAGAGCCGATGTACGGACCCGCTGCCGGCTGGCTCGTCTTGCGCCACTCGGAGTTGAAGTAAAAGAAGGCGTGATTCTTCACGATTGGACCGCCCAGGGCGAATCCGTAGTTCTTCTCGCTGTAATCAGGCAGATAGAACTGCTGCCGCGTCATGTTCTGACTGCGGTTGTAACCGTAGACGGATCCGTGAAACTCGTTCGTGCCACTCTTCGTGACAGCGTTGATGAGGACACCACCAAAATTTCCCTGACGGACGTCGTACGGGGCCAGCAGAACCTGATATTCCTTCACAGCATCGAGCGGTATCGCCTTGGCATTGGCCTGGCTGCCGGGCTGTCCCGTAGCTCCGAGACCGAACAGATCACCGGCCGCCGCTCCATCGATCTGGATCGCATTCTGGCGAATGTTGACGCCGCCACCCGATGAGTAGCCGGTGGTGTTGGAGACCTGTGGCACAATCCCGACGAAGTCCGTGAAATTGTGCGACAGCGTGGGGAGACTGGAAAGCTGAGCGCCAGAAATGATGGTGCCGGTTCCTGTCTTGGTCGGGGAGATGACAGTCCCCAATGCCCCTTCGACCCTGACGGCCGAAAGCACCGCGGCCTGACTCGTCAGCTGAAAGTCAACACGGGTCGACTGGCTGAGCGAGACGATGACGCCGGTCCGCGTGATCGGCGTAAAGCCAATACGCCGAACTGAGACAGTGTACGGGCCGCCTACTTCGAGGCCCTGTGCGGAATAACGTCCGCCGTCGCGCGCTGTGGCGTTGACTGAAACGCCGGTTTGAGTGTTGGTGATCTGTATCTGCGCAGACGGAACTGGTGCGCCGGACTGATCGGTCACCGTACCGCTGATGGACCCCGATGTAACGTTCTGTGCATTGGCGCTTCGTGTGCTTACGAGCAAGCACATCGTCGCCAGTCCCAGCGCCGTAATCAAACGACCCTTGAGCATGCAACCTCTCTGATTAAGGAAGCATACATTTTACGGTCCCGCGCCCATTTGGGGCAGGGGGAATTTGCAACAGCCTTGCAACGCTTCTACTGGACTGATGCTCGGTTGATGAACGGGTAGAAGATCAGTCCAGAGAAGATCACCGCGAAGATCGCCAGGGTTGGTATTCTCGCCACCGGATCGGCGAGTGCGCTTCCCAGCAGGTAAAGGATCGCAAGTACGAATACAACGGGCGCCACCGGGAACCAGCGTGCGCGCACCGCGGGCTTGTAGCCGGCCTTCCTCTTCCGGAGCGGAAAGATCGCCGCAACTCCAAGCGCGTAGAACGGAATAATCGCGGTCACAAATGTGTCCGCCAATTGTTCGAACGTCCGGAGCATCACAAATATGATACCGAGTGCCGTAGCCAGCAATATCGCCGCGCCAGGTGTCTGGAAGCGAGGCTGGACCCGGCCAAGACGACGGAACAGGAGACCGTCGGTGGCCATCGCGAAGAGGATGCGCGGACCGGTGAGCATCGAGCTGGCCAGTGTGCCCAGCGCCGACAGCATCACGACGATGCCGACGGCGGCGACGCCGGGCTGGCCCATCAGTCGCTGGGCGACGTCGGCCGCAACAAGCTTGGAGTGACGCATTTCGTCGATCGAGAGGACCGACAGGTACGCTATGTTGGCGAGCAGGTACAGGGCGATGACGGCGAGCGTGCCGTAGATCAGTACCTTGGGAAGATTGCGTTCCGGATCCTTGACCTCGCCGCCTACGAAGCTGACATCGGCCCACCCGTCGTACACCCAGAGCACCGATGTGAGCGCGAGCGCGAACGGCACGAAGCCGAAGCTCCCCGTTGGCGCGACGGGAGTGAAGTGGCCGCCCGTATGCGGCAATGCGGCAAGCGCGACGATCTCGATGCCGAGCAGGCCGGCGCACTTGAGAATCGTGAGCGTGTTCTGGACGAGTGTGCCCCATTTCACGCCGACGTAGTTGAGAATGCCCATCACTCCGATCGATATCGCCGCGACGTAATGGACCCACTGATTGTATGGAGCAGTGAGCGGATCGTGGCCGGTCGAGCGGAGCATGTATTCCGCAAACGTGGTCGAGATGGCGCCAAGGGCAGCGGCGCGAATGATCACCAGCTCGGCCCACCCGAAGAGAAATGCGGGGATGCGGCCCCACCCTTCCCTGATATAGACGTAGACGCCGCCGGTTTCCGGATAGGCGCTCGCGATCTCGGCCAGCGTAAGCGCGCCGCACAGGGCGACGAGGCCGCCAAAGACCCAGAGGGACAGCATGGGGAGCGGCCCGGGCAGGCGATCAGCAATGCCCGCGGGCGAGCGAAAAATTCCGGATCCGACGGTGGATCCGACGAGAACTGCGACGGCGCTCCAGAGGCCGATTCGGCGCGGCAGTGCGGAAGGCATCAACAACGCTACTGCAACGAACGTGGGATGGCGAGTAGCTTTACACTCTCAAATGGAGCTACATCGAGCCCTGTTCTGGGCCTGCCTCGTCATTACCGTCATCGCCGAGCTGCTGATTCTGCGGTCGGCGTTTTTTCCGCCAACGGACGTGGTACCGGCTGACAACATGCCGCGATCACCTCGGGTCGTCGAGATGATCTGGGGCGTGTTGCCGGCGATCGCGCTGGCTGCGGTTTTCTGGATGGCGTGGAGGGCTCTGTGACCGAGTCGGAGCGCCGGTTGGCCACGGGACACGCGCGCGGGGCTGCCCCAGCGCAGGGGGGGCTGCCCGGATCCGAGATCGGCCATGGGGCTGAGCATCGTCGGGGCAGGCGCGGGGGCCTGCCCTTACTGCGCAGGCTTGCGTATCTAGCCACCGGATTGGCGTTTGCCCAGATCGTCTTTGGCGCCATCGTGCGCATTACTGGATCGGGGATGGGATGCGGCGATCACTGGCCCACATGTCAGGGATATCTGTTTCCACCGCTCGAGCGTCCGGATCTGATCGTCGAGGTGACTCATCGCTACATCGCGGCGACGGTCACTATCGCGATCATCGCACTTCTCATCATCGCGTTCGTGCGCCGTGCGCAACGCGGGGTCGGCGGCAGGGGCGGCGTGTTGCGGTCGGCGATGCTTGCGACTGGGCTTGTCCTCACCGCCGCGGTATTCGGCGGAATAACAGTGAAGCTGTCGCTCAATCCTTATGTAATCGTCACGCACCTCGCGATCGCAATGACGCTCCTGGCTGTACTTTCGATCGCGGTACTTCGCGCGGGCGGCTGGGGACTCGACAGGACAGAAGTCGCGTCACCGCGAACGTATCGCGCGGCGCGAGCGGGAGTGATCCTCGCCTTCATCGTTCTGGTAATGGGCGCGCTCACCGCGAACGTGCTCGGCGCCAACGCTTCGTGTCAGGGGTTCCCGTGGTGCACTGGAATCGCCGTGACGGGAACACCATTGTACATCCAGGTAACGCATCGAGTGCTCGCGTTCCTGTTGTTCTTCCACATGATCGGAGTGGCGGTCCTGGCACAGCGCAGGCATGAGCCGGGTCAGGTGCGCGTCGCCGCATGGGCGGCGCTCGGCGCGATAGTGCTGCAGATAGTTGTTGCCGCAGGAATGGTGGAGATGCACCTCCCGCCGGTGTGGCGCTCGCTGCATCAGGCGATGGGAACGCTGGTGTGGCTGTCGATCTTCACGCTCGCAGCGCTGGCGAAGTATTCGCTCGCCGGACGCAGCGGCGAGGAAGCGACACCTCGTGCCGCGGAGGCCGCAGCGTGAGCGGCGGTCATGGAATGAATCCCGACGGAGCGGTTTCCGTGCCACGAGAACGCGAACACTCGCTCGCATCGGATCTTCTCGCGCTCACCAAGCCGCGGATCATCTCGCTGCTTCTCGTCACGACCGTTGCCGCGATGTATGTCGCCGGGACGCCGAGCGGGTGGCTCGTGCTCACTGTGCTCGTCGGGGGATATCTGATGGCCGGCGGCGCGCACGCGGTGAACATGTATCTGGACCGCGACATCGACGCGCACATGCCGCGCACCAAGCTGCGGCCCATTCCGAGTGGACGGATGGCGCCGCGCGCCGTGCTCGCGTTCGGAATCCTGCTCGCGACGACGGCCACTTTCCTGCTGGCTCGATACGCGAACGTGATTACCGCCGCACTCGCGTTGCTTGGCTTCTACGGTTACGTGTTCCTCTACACGCACTGGCTCAAGCGGAGAACGCCGCAGAACATCGTGATCGGTGGTGCGGCTGGAGCCATTCCGCCGCTGGTTGGATACGCCGCGGTGACCGGTACGCTGGATCTCACAGCGTGGACGTTGTTCCTGATCGTGTTCTACTGGACTCCGCCACACTTCTGGGCGCTGGCGTTGCTCAAGAAGCGCGATTACGGCGCGGCTGGAGTACCGATGGCGCCGCTGATCTGGGGAGAGAAGCACACCAAGGATCAGATGCTGTGGTATCTCGGCATCATGGTCGCGTTGTCGGTGCTTCCCTTCTGCACCGGCGCATTCGGGTTGTTCTATCTCGTGTCGGCAGTGGTGGTCGCTGCGCCGCTCGCGTACGGAATCATCAAGATCCGCTGGGGCAAGGGACGGGACGATTCAACAGCCACGGAGCGGTTCGTGTTCATGTATTCGCTTCTGTATCTCGCGCTGCTGTACGTAGCGATGGTTGTGGACCTGCACGTATTCAGATAGTGGCTGC
>DATNCZ010000048.1:0-2686 GCA_035553335.1 Gemmatimonadaceae bacterium | reverse complement strand
GCTTCAGAAGTGATCGATCACCTGCAACGCGCTTACCAGAAGGAGGCGTCTTCAAATGGCTGACGACATTGGCATGGCACTCGCCACGATGCGCAATTCACGCAACAACCGACCGACTACGCGCGGCTCGCGCCTCAACATCGTCTCGGTCACGCTCCTGCTCGTCAGCATTGTCGTCGGCGTCGTGCTGAGCGCCGTAACGGTCTCGCCGTTTCCAGCGATTCTCCTGACGATCGTCGGCATCATTCTCGCCCAGGCTCCGCGAATCGCGCAGGAATGGGAGCGCGGCGTCGTGCTCCGGCTCGGCCGCTTCGTCGGATTGCGCGGCCCGGGCCTGTTCTGGGTGACTCCGTTCGTCGAAACCGTCAACAGCTGGATCGACCAGCGGGTCATCACGACCGGCTTCGCCGCGGAGCAATCGCTCACAGCGGATACGGTCCCCGTAAACGTCGATGCTGTGCTGTTCTGGCTGGTACACGATCCGCAGAAAGCGGCGCTCGAAGTGCAGGATTACTTCAATGCGGTAACGTGGGCCGCGCAGACTGCGCTGCGCGACATCATCGGCCGCACGTCACTCTCCGACCTGCTGCTGGGCCGAGAACAGATAGAAGGCGAGCTGCAGAAGCTTATCGACGAGCGCTCCAGCCCGTGGGGTGTCACCGTGCAGGCGGTCGAGATGCGCGATGTGCTGATCCCCGAATCGCTGCAGGATGCAATGTCACGTCAGGCGCAGGCGACTCGTGAAAAGCAGGCACGCGTGATACTTGGAGAAGCCGAAGTGGAGATCGCGGCGCTATTCGACAAGGCGGCGGTAACGTACGGCAGCAATCCGACCGCGCTGCATCTGCGCGCGATGAACATGCTGTACGAGGGACTCAAGGAAAAAGGCGCTCTGATGATCGTCCCGAGCTCTGCCCTGGACACGATGGGCATGGGTGCGCTCGGCGGAACGGCGGCGCTGGGTCAGCAATTTCTGACGCAGCAACAACAAGCGGCGGCGGCTGCGAAGCCGTAGAATCGAGGAAAGCCGTCTCTCAGGTCGTCATTCCCGCTGTAGAGCGCGGATGCATCCGCGCCTTGGGAATCCATGGTATCGATCTCTCCGCTACCGTCATTCCCGCGAAAGCGGGAATCCATGGTATCGATCTCTGAATGCGATGACAGCAGGAAATGGGTCGGCAGCAGATGGATTCCCGCTTTCGCGGGAATGACGACGGATACATGGATTCCCGCTTTCGCGGGAATGACGGTTGGGACGAACCGCTGTCGTTCCCTAGTGCGTCCCCGCGTGTCCCGCGACGCCCAGTCCGGTCGGTGGGTTTGACCTCGACCGGCGATCGTCGCGCGTCGCATCGCGGTCAGCCGGTGTCTGCACCGGCCGGCCGGCACCAGCTGATTCCCGCGCCGTCCGCGACTGGCTCGCTTCGCCCGCATGCCTGATGTCGTGAATCAACGCGCAACGGAGGCACAGATCTATGGTTCGGCTGCGGCGGCGGAAGATCCCGAACGGGGCGCCGCAGGCCTCGCATGACAGCGCGGCGAGCGCCATCAGCACGATCACGATGGGGCAAAGTATCAGCCCCATCATCACCCAATGGTCAGCGACAAAACCCACGAACGTATCCAGTGTCATCCCCTCTTCCTCCGAACGCAGAGACTTGCAAGCTCCATCCCCATCACGCCAGGCACCTCTGAAAACACAACTCTGAAACCAGTATCGGCCAGCCAAGGGGAAACGAGCACTCACAAGTCAAGAATTCGGCCGCTCGGCCGAGTCACCGCCAATCGGCTGCGGCGAGCGAGCGCTCGGCACTGTCCGGGAGGGTACCGAGCGCATATCGAGCGACGGGTCGATGCGGCTCCGGTTCGCTCCAGACGGCGGATCGTGCATTATTGAGTGTGGCAAACAGTGCCGGCCAGGCTGGCTCGGCGACCTCGCCAGAGAAACAACATCAAGGAGTCCAGCAGGTGACCACGATTGCACCGCGGCTCGACATGCCGCCAGTGAACCATACGCCGCGCCCGTACACAGGCCCGACCCGTGAAGCGATCCTGGAGATGCGCCGCCTTTACACCAATCCGGCGATCTTCACCACGTATCACGATCCACTGCTCATCGTCGAAGGGTTCATGCAGTACCTGTACGACGAGACGGGCAGGCGATATCTCGACATGTTCGCCGGCATCGTCACCGTTTCATGCGGTCACTCGCATCCGGAGTTCGTGCGACGCGTTCAGGAGCAGGTCGGAACGCTGCAGCATGCAACCACGATGTATCTGCATCCCAACTTCGCGCAGCTCGCGAAGAAGCTCGCGTCCAAGATGCCGGCCGGTCTCGACGTCACGTATTTCGTCAACGACGGAACCGAGGCGAACGAGCTCGCGATTACGATGGCGCGTCTCTTCACTGGGAACACCGACATCATCGCGGTGCGGAACGGCTATCACGGCGGCAGCCCAACGGGCCAGGGGCTGACCTCTCACAGCACCTGGAAGTTCCCGGTGTCGAGCGAAGGACACGTGCATCACGCGATCAACCCGCATCCGTACAGGAGTCCGTTCACGGGAACGCCGGAAGAGATTGCGACTATGAGCGCACGCGACATACGCGATCTCATCAGATACTCCACACCCGGAAAGGTCGCGGCATTTCTCGCCGAGCCGATCCAGGGAGTTGGAGGAGCAA
>DATNCZ010000047.1:0-8753 GCA_035553335.1 Gemmatimonadaceae bacterium | reverse complement strand
TCACAAACAGCTCGCCATCAATGATCTCGTAACGGTTCCGGTCGTCCGGAATCTCACGCAGATCAGCCGCGGTCCAGTGCTTGCGATTGGTGTCGATAACGACTGCCATAGACATACAATAGGCTCCTCGGCGCCGAGTGGACAAGTAGGCATACGCCAACGTTGCACGGGCGTCAGAAGAGCGGCTCCAGCATCCCCGGTCGCGGATCATCATACGCACGCACCCGGATCGCCGACCAACGGTTTCCGAAGGAGCGTCCTCCCTGCTAACGATGCTTCTTCGCGGCGCACAGCCCGTCCATCAGCAAGTGCCACAGGTCGTTGTACGCGACGTCGATGTTCGGATCACCCCACTCTGCAGCATGTGCGGGGTGATGGAATCGCGACGTCGCCATCAGCACTGATCGGCCCGTCCCCACCGGGTCGACTTTTCGGAATGTGCCTTCGTCCACGCCGGCGCGAATAATCATTGCGGCAAGCCCGACCAACTCTTCCACGTGCGCCGCAACGACAGACTTGGCGCCGGCTGCGAGCATCCGGAAGGCAGAGAACAGCTCGGGATCGTCGGCGGCCTTGCGTCGTTTGACCGCAATCAGGGCGTCGAGCAGCCGCCGCAACCGCTCGGGCGCCGGCCCCGGCTCCGAAGCAATCGCGCGCAGCGAGGGCATGGTCGCCTCCGCCCACTGCGCGACGACGAGATCCCGCAACGCGGCCTTGGTTGCAACGTGCTTGTAGACGGCAGCGTGGCTTACACCCAGCGCACGCGCCACATCCACCACTGTCGCCTTGGACGGCCCAAAGCGACGGAGAACGTCCTCCGCCGCCGCCACAATGCGCTCACGCGTGAGTGGGGCGTCGGCGGACGTGGCGGCCGCGTTAACTGTCTTCACGGACGTCGACCAGGCTGTTACCAACCGTTACGTGCACACCCATGTCGATTTCCTGTCTGGTTTTTTGGTTTGACCGGTGAGCCATGATGCTGGATTCAGTGCGTTGCAGTCATCGTACTTGCAGCGATCCCGTTCAACTCTTCCAGTAATTGCGCCGACAGCGTCAACTCGGCGGCCGCCAGATTCTCGCGGAGATGCGCGAGCGACGATGTGCCCGGGATCAAAAGTATGTTCGGCGCGCGATGCAGCAGCCAGGCGAGCGCGACCTGCATCGGAGTGACGCCGAGCCCATCCGAAACGGACGACAGAATGGAAGACTGAAGCGGCGTGAATCCGCCCAGCGGAAAGAACGGCACGTAAGCGATGCCCGAGCGAGCGAGATCATCGATGAACGCGTCGTCGTCACGATGCGCAAGATTGTAGTTGTTCTGCACGCACACGATCTCGGCGATTGTCTGCGCTTCTGCAAGTTGATCGGCGGCGATGTTGCTGAGTCCGATGTGCCGGATCAGCCCGGCGCGCTGAAGTTCCGCAAGTGCGGTAACCTGCTCGGCGATGGATCCCTCTTTGGGTCCATGAACGGATCCCATCGCGCGGTAGTTCACTATATCGAGTGCGTCGAGGCCCAGGTTGCGGAGGTTGTCGTGGACGGCCGCAGTCAGCTCTTCGGGTGAGATGGCGCGCTGCCACGACTTGTCGGCTGGCCGGCGTGCGCCAACCTTCGTAACGATCACGAGCTCCGCAGGATACGGGTGAAGAGCCTTGCGGATGATCTGGTTCGTGACGTGAGGCCCGTAGAAATCCGACGTATCGATGTGGTTGACGCCTGCGGCGACGGCCTCCCTGAGGACAGCGACCGCGGCATCCGGATCGCGTGGCGGTCCATACACGCCGGGACCGGCGAGCTGCATCGCGCCGTAGCCCATGCGGTTGACCGTCAGCTTGCTGCCCGGAAAGGTGAACTGGCCACCGAGGATGATCGGGGCCGCGGTATGTGCGTAGCGATGGGTCATAGGATCAGGATACACGGTTGGTTACAGATGTCAAGTATTGAAACCAGTAACTTGATCCAATCGGCCGAAGCTCGCGAATGTGGACCGTAAGCGGCATTTTCTGACCGCACTCGTCCGTCGAAATCCTTCTACCGCACTTCTACACCCTTCGATGCGAGCCATGAGTCTCACCTCCCGCAAACTTCCGTATGCGATCGCTGCCGTCGTCGCGCTGTGTACGGGCGCGGTAGCGGGCGGTCAAACATCGGCGCCTACCGGCAGTGTCGTGGGGGTTGTGACCGCGGGCGGAGCCAACGCGCAGACCATCAAGGCGGCGCACGTTCTGGTGCAGATGTGGCGAGCCGACGCAACCTCCAATGCCGTTCGCGACTCCGCGTGCAACGCTTGGCTGGCCGACAAGGTCGTATGGCTGCAGGCCAATGAAGAACTGGAGTCGCCTTCCGGTATGAACCTCACCGGAACGCAGCTAGGACGGGACGTCGAGATCCTTCACTCGCTGTACGCACTCCGGCGCGACACAGTCCGGAGCGCTGATGACGGGACATACACGTTCACCGATGTGCCGCCGGGCGCCTACACCGTGACAGCCGACACCTACGCCGGCGACAAGTTTCTGCAATGGAACGCCGACGTCGGCGTGTTGCCGAAGTTCACGACTCACGCGGATCTCGGCGCGGGCATCGTAGCCGAGAATCAGTATTGCACGTTAGCCAACGCGGGTCCCGCGCCTGCGGAAATCTATGAGACGAAGGACCTCGACCGCCCCATCACACCCATCGGCCCGCCAGATCCGTCCGGCAACGATTTTCCAGTCATCCGCGACGGCTCGGTGGCAATCGCTTTCGTGGTCGACGAACTCGGAATCCCCGACCTCCAGACTGTCACGATCAAGAGATCGACGATACCGTTATCCCTGGCGGACGCCCGGAACATCGTCGCGAAGCTGCGGTTCACTGTACCCACTGTCCATGGACGTCCGGTCAAGGTGCGATCAGGGCTGGGGATAGGAATTCGGTCAGTTATGGAACGTCGCGCCCATTAATAGGGCATACGTTCAACTATCGCTACCGCTCCTGGTCCTTCTTCCACTTCGCGATCTTTGCGTGATCGCCTGATAACAAAATCTCCGGAACAGCGTGCCCCCTGAATTCCGGCGGCCGCGTGTAGCTCGGCGCCGAGATGCCTCGGCCGTCGTAGAACGAGTCACCGTAGGCGCTCTCCAGGTCCGACATTGCGCCAGGCAACAAGCGCGCAGTCGCATCGATTATCGCAAGTGCGGCGACTTCCCCGCCGCTCACGACGAAGTCGCCGAGTGAGAGCTCCTCGGTGGCGAGATGATCGGCGACGCGCTGATCGACGTCCTTGTAGTGACCGCACAGCAGCGTGAGCTCGGTGCCGCTCGCAAATCGCACCGCATCCGACTGGTCGAAGCGGCGCCCGCGCGGCGACAACAGCACAATGGGAGCGCTCGCGCCGAGTGCATCGACGGCTTCGAAGAACGGATCCGGTTTCATCACCATTCCGGGGCCGCCGCCGTAGGGATAATCATCCACCGTGCGGTGACGATCGTGCGTGAAATCACGCAGGTCGACGACATTGTACTTCACGGAACCAGCCGCGGCGGCCCGTGACGGAATGCTGAGCGCAAGCGGCGTCGTGAAGAAATCGGGGAATATCGTTACGACGTTTATCGTCAGCATGTCGATCGCATTGCGGTCAGGCGCGACGTGAGTGTGATGTCACTCGAACAAACCGGACGACATCTCGACGAGCACCACACGCGCGTCGAGATCGACTTCACGTACGACCGATGGACGATACGGGACCAGCACTTCCCCGCCCTCGCGCTTCACATCGAGCGTGAGTCCCTGAGGCAATTCGTACAGCCCCGTCACCTCTCCGATCTCGGTGCCGTCGTCGCCGCGCACGTGCATGCCGATGAGCTCGTGCATGAACACTTCGTCGTCGCCCGGCGGCGTCAGTTTATCCGCAGGCACGAGCAGATACCGCTGGCGCCACATCTCGGCGGCAGTGCGATCCGGTATCGCGTCGAACTTCACGACGAGACCACCCTTGTATGGTGAGGCCTCTTCCACACGCAGTTCCTCGCGGCTCAGCGGATTCTTGCGATCTGACGGATGCTGTGCGATATCGCCCGTGATCGTTCCGGCGAAGACGCGACTTCCTGGCGCGAAGAAACGCTCGGGCTCGTCGGTGAGCAGCTCGACGGTCACGTCGCCGCGAATACCCTGCGGCTTCCGGATGCGACCGACGATGGCGAAAGCGTTATCTGGCATCATTGAAAAATGGATCCCAAGGCGCGGATATGTCCGCGCCCTACTGCGGGGATGACGGGCGAATGACTGATAAAAGCAAGGCCGGCCACGGGGCCGGCCTTGCAATTTATGCGTGCTGAAGCATCACGCTTCGGCAGCCGGCTCTTCGTTGATCGGAATGACGTTGGACAGATCGGGCTGCTCTTCGACCGGAGCGGCCTTGGAGGTTACGACGCGTCCGGTGCGCAGCTCGTGACGGCGCTTGAGAATGCCAGCGCGGCGCAGCAACGACCGAACCGTGTCGCTCGGCTGAGCGCCGACGTTCATCCAGTAGTTGGCGCGATCCTCGTTGACGTTCAACCCGCCCTCGCTCTGGCGAGGAGCATACTGACCGATGATCTCGATGAACTTGCCATCGCGCGGGCTCTGCGAGTCTGCGACGACGATACGATACACCGGCGCCTTTTTGCGGCCGATGCGGCGGAGACGGATACGAACCATGTGATACTCCCTTATGAGGTAGCGGGTCGAACGCCGGACTCATCGCGTCCGCGGAGTTTCCGCGGCGCATCCGGTACAGCCTGATGAAATTAACGCATCCCGAACATGCCCGGCAGTGCCGGCATCCGGCCACCGGGCTTGCTGCCCATTTTCTTCATCATCTTCTGCATGTCACGGAACTGCTCCAGGAGCCGGTTCACTTCCTGGATGGTTCGCCCGGAGCCGCGGGCTACCCGGGCTCTGCGGGATCCGTTCAGCAGACTGGGATCCCGTCGCTCGGCAGGGGTCATGGACAGAATCATCGCCTCGACGTGCTTGAGCCGCTTGGGCTCCGTCTTCATCTGCTTGAGGGCCTTGGTATTTACGCCGGGCAGCATCTTGAGGAGCCCCTCAAGCGGGCCGAGCTTCTCGATCTGCTTCATCGCGGTGAGGAAATCGGCCAGGTCCATGCCCTCCTTGCGGACCTTCTTCTCCAGCTTCTTGGCCTCCGCGGCATCGAACGCGCCCTGGGCCTTTTCGACCAGCGTGAGCACGTCACCCTGCTGCAGAATGCGGCCGGCCATGCGGTCGGGATAGAAATCCTCGAGCGCATCGGATTTTTCACCCACGCCGATGTACTTGATCGGCTTCTTCGTGACGCCGTAGATCGAGAGCGCGGCGCCACCGCGCGCGTCGCCGTCCATCTTGGTGAGGATGACTCCCGTGACGTTGAGCGCCTTGTCGAAGCCTTCGGCGATGCGCACCGCATCCTGACCTGTCATGCCATCGGCGACGAGCAGGATTTCGGTCGGCTGGATTTCCTTCTTCAGGCGCTGCAGCTCCTGCATCATCGAATCGTCGATCTGCAGGCGGCCGGCGGTATCGACGATGACGACGCGGTCGCGCTCGCGCTTCGCTTCCTCGATTCCGGCCTTCGCGATGCGCACGACGTCCTGCGTCGATCGATCGCTGTACACTGGCACGTCGAGCTGCTTGCCGAGCGTCTCGAGCTGGTCGATTGCAGCAGGGCGATATACGTCGGCGGCGACGAGACGCGTTGCGCGGCCTTCCTTCTTCAGCTTGAGAGCGAGCTTGCCCGCGGTGGTGGTCTTGCCCGATCCCTGGAGGCCGACGAGCATCACCACCGTCGGCGGAATGGACGACAGCTTGAGCCCTTCGCGGCGCTCGCCGAGCATTGCAGTGAGCTCTTCGTAGACGACCTTGATGAGCTGCTGGGCTGGCGAGACGCTCTTGAGTTGCGTGATGCCGACGGCCTTGGCCTCGACGCGCTCGAGGAATTCGCGCGTGAGCGTGAACGACACGTCCGCTTCGAGCAGGACCCGGCGCACCTCGCGGAGGCCTTCCTTTATGTCGGCTTCGGTGAGAACGCCACGCCCGCGCAGCTTGGCGAAGGTGTTCTCGAGTTTATCGGAGAGTTCTTCGAACATCCATGAAAGATAAGGGGGCGGACGACTCCGGTCGGCCGCCCCCTCCATCCAATTCGCCGATCGCGGCGGCTGCGATTACTTCCTGGTGGGCGACGAACCGGGACCTTTGGCACCGGTGATACCGAGATTTCGGTAGAACGCGTCGTAGTTCAGCGGTCGGCCCAGGAAAGACTGCAGAAGGGCGTCTGGCTCGCGCGATCCGCCGGGCTCGAGAATGTCGTGGCGATATGCCATCCCGGCGGATCTGCTCATCACACCATCCTTCTCGAAACGCGTGAAGAGATCCTGAGCGTACGCCTTGGACCAGAGGTAGCCGTAATAACCAGCGTCGTATCCGCCCATGATGTGGCCGAAGCTCGCAACGGGATAATCGCCTGTGAATTTGATACCTGGCAGCATTCGCGTCATGACGGTATCCCACGTCACTTTCGTATCGAGCGGAACTGGCGACGTGTGCAGCCGCATGTCATACATGGCCAGGAAGGCCTGGAGGCTGTTCTCGTATCCCGCGCCAAGTTGCCGCAGTGCGATCATGCGCTGGATCAGATCTGCTGGCAGTGGCTTTCCCGTGGTCACGTTGCGCGACACTCTCGCGAGCACAGCGGGCTGCCACATCCAGTTCTCGAGCATCTGCGACGGTGCTTCCACAAAATCCTGGCGCAGCGTGCCAAGTACCGGATAAGGAACATGCACGAGCGTCGCGGCCATCAGATGCCCGAACTCGTGGAAGAATGTAATGACGTCGTTGTGGCTCAGGAGCGCTGGCTTCCCTGGTGCAGCCGTTGGCCAGTTTCCGATGATCGCCGACACCGGTCGCGTCACCGTGCCATCCGGCGCGTACACGGCCGGTCTTATCGGGAACGTCGCGAAGTGCTCGTATTTGTTGGGACGAGGAAAGAGATCGAGGAATATCCAGCCGAGCGGCTTTTTAGTTCGCGCATCGCTAACGGCGAATTCGCGCACGCCGGGCGCCCACGCATCTGCCGGAGTGATCTCATCGAATTTCACACCGAGCAAATCCTGATAGATGCCGAACACTCCCGCGACCACCTGATCCACGGGGAAGTACTGCCGCACTACTTCCGGATCGACCTTGTACTTCGTGCGGCGAAGCATCGCGTTGTAGTAGCTGGCGTCCGAAGCCGTCAACGGAGTAGTGTCGCCGCTCTGACGCTTCATCGCGGCGAGATTGCCGAGTTCTTCGGCCGCTTTCGGCGCGAGCTTCGTGTCGATCTGATCCAGGAAGGCCGCGACTCGCTGCGGCTCCTTGGCCATGTGCGTATCCAGCTGGTATGCGGCCCAGTTGGGGAAGCCGAACAACGTCGCGAGAGTGTCGCGCAGGGCGAGCGCCGTGTCCACTCTGTGCACGTTTCCAATCCCGCCGCGCCGGAAATAGGCAGCGAAGTAGCGCCCTCTCGCCGCGGACGACGCATCGGTGCTCAGGAACGGGCCGATCGTGGCTTCGCTCACCGGAACGATGTAATTGCCGCCACCGGTCGGCTTGAGGGCTGCTAGAATCTGCGGCTGTAAACCCTTCGCCTCGTCGGCGGAGATGACGATCGTTGTGGAGTCCGCGGCGATTGCGACCGCGAAGTCGCGTTGCACGTCGTTCAGCCGCTTGAACAACGCGGTGACGCGCACGCGCGTCGCGGAGTCGAGTCCGGCGCCAGCGTGCCTTCCCTGCTCGACGTACAGCTCGGCGACCTTGCGTTGCGCCGCGTCGGAGAGTGTACCGGATTTCGCAAGTGCCACAGCCGCCGCGTAGATGTGCGGATCGGCGCCGACGTCGACCGCGAAGTTCGCAAGCTGTTGCGAACAAACCTGCGACGCATCGCGTACCGCGGAATCGGGGGACACGGCGTATAGAAACGCGTATGATGCGGCCGAGTCGGCCAGCCGCAACCCCGCCTGCTCGGCGCGACCGAGTGAATTTGCGAAGGTGCGTGCGTGCTCGGGGGATGCATCGATCGCGGCGACCTCTGCGCGCGCGGCCGCGACAGCCGCGCGACAACCACCGACGAGCCCAGCGGCGGTGGGGCGAAAATCGAGCCCTGTTGCGGCGGGAAGAGGCGCACCCTGCGCCCCGATTACGTACGGAACGATGAGGGCGAAGATCAACGCTGGCGGGACGACGTGCAGGCGAGGCATGAAGTGGGGGTAGGAGTCCGTAAACGATCCGATCACCCCTGAGTTTTCGCAAGGGGTAACTGGTGAAGGTTTTGGAGATCGCCGCCGAGATATTCTATCAGAGGATCTTCGGGACGATTTTCGCTTTCGCCTCCGAACGATGACACGTCCTTCACAAGCGATATGAAATCGCTCTAGATTCTCATACATGCCCAAGCCGCAACGCAAGGAAGAGATCCTTCGATCGGAGCTGCCACCGACACTTCCGCTGATGGCGCTCCGATCCACCATCGTCTATCCGCTCGGCACCATCGCGGTGCAGATGGGTGCGCCGGAGAATCTGGCGCTGTTGAAAGCGCATGAGGAACCGGGACTGATCGTGGCGCTCGTCGTGGCGACCGGCGATCACGACCAGGACGCGGACCTTGCGCGGTTCGTGGGCCGGGTCGGCGTCGCGGCACGCATTCACGAGCGCATCAATCTCCCGGGCGACACGGTGCAGATCACGATGCAGGGGCT
>DATNCZ010000046.1:0-14585 GCA_035553335.1 Gemmatimonadaceae bacterium | reverse complement strand
GTTCGCGACGTTGCCGCGGGCGGCGAGGGAGCGCCGCTCGTTCCAATTGCGGACGCGTTGCTGTACTCGAGCAGCAGGAAGTGCCGCCTGCTCCAGAACATTGGCGGCATCGGGAACGTGACGGTTGTTCCGCCAGGCGGCGACGTCGCGGGCGTGCGCGCGTTCGACACTGGACCGGGGGTGGTGTTGATCGATCATCTCGTGCGCAAGTTGTATCCCGGCGTTCGCTTTGACGAGGGTGGCGCTATCGCGCGATCCGGGAATGCACACGCCGACGTGGTTGCAACCCTTCTCCGTGATCCGTACTTCCTGCAGGCGCCACCCAAATCAACTGGCCGCGAATACTTCGGCGGGCCGTTCGCCGATCGGCTGCAAGCGCTCGTGAATGGTCCCAGCGCGGATGTGATCGCAACCGCGGTGGCATTTACAGCCGGGTCGATCGCGGATGCGGTGCGACGCTACGTTCACGAGCCGTATGCAGAGATGGTCGTCTCCGGTGGCGGTGCGCGCAACGATTCATTGATGGATGCGCTGCGGGGCGCCATGCAGCCTTCGCGTGTTACATCATTCGATGATCTGTACTACAGTGGCGAGGCGAAGGAGGCTGTGGCGTTCGCGCTGCTCGGATATCTGCACCTCGCCCGTGTGCCGGGGAATGTCAGCGGAGCCACCGGCGCACGCGGTCCGAGAGTCCTGGGGAAGTTGACTCCCGCGTAGTTGGCGGCGGCGATGGGGGTGGCTCGTTCGGATCCGCGGGCTCGAACCGCGCCGCTACTACTGTAATATTGTCGTGGCCGCCGCGCGAATTGGCGCAGGACACGAGTCGCTCGCACACCGTCTCCATGTTGTCGTCTGCGAGTGCGATGCGCGCTATGTCATTCGCGCCGACGAGATTGGATAGCCCATCGCTGCATAATACCAGTACGTCGCCCACTTCGGCCTGCTCGCGATACAGGTCGGGTATGACAGTCGCCTCGGAGCCGAGTGCCTGCAGGATTATGTTGCGACGATCGCTGTGCGCGGCCTCGCCTTCGGTCATCTCACCCGCATCGATCAGCCGCTGAATCAGCGATTGATCCTTGGTGATCTGCCTCGCCTCGCCGCCCCGAACCAGATACGCGCGACTGTCGCCGACCTGCGCGATCGTGATGATCGACTGGTGTACCAGCGCAAGCGTCGCGGTAGTGGCCATGCCGCGGTGTTGTGGATTGCCGGATGCGTAGGTGAAGATTACGTGATTGGCCGCGGACATCGCGGAGCGCAGCGCGGCCTCGACCCCCGCTGGTGTGCGAGGCCACTCCGACTCGTATCTCCGGCGCAGCTCGATGAACATCGTGTCTGTCGCCATGAGACTCGCGATCTCACCCGACGCGGCCCCACCCACGCCGTCCGCTACCACCAGCAGCGCGGGCGTGTGAGGGACCGTCAGCGTGGTGGTGGCCCCTTTCATTACCACCGCATCCCGACCCAGCGCAGCGACGAGATAGGAATCCTCGTTGAGGTTCCGAACCCGTCCGACGTCGGTGCGGCCGCCCGCGACGACGACCAGGCCGCGCGGCGTCGCCGGTGGATCAGGAATTTCACGAACAGGCATGGGGAAGAATACACCCACGGATGCTGACCGTCACTGTCTGTCCCGCTACCTTTGTCACATGCCCCGCTGTCACGTCACACCAGGACGTTTTTCCCCCGGGGCGGCGCTGGCCGCCGCGGCCTTGGGACTGGCGTGCGCCAAGTCGCCGCCATCCACCGCACCCGCGCCGGTTCCGACGCCGCCAGGGCGCCACGCCGCGCCCGCCGTGTTGACGATCACTAGAGCGCCACTGCCCGCTCCCAATCCCAAGCTCCCGCCAGTTCCCGACGTCGACGGCCCGCTCGCGATCAAGGTCGTTTATCCGCCGCGGAATGCCGTCATCGGGTCCCGCGATTCGAATTTCGTGTTCGGATCGGTGGGTAACGGCAACGCGGGGCTGACCATCAACGGCAACCTCGTTCCGGTGTGGCCAAACGGCGCTTTTCTCGGCTGGGTTCCAAATCCGCCCGCCGATTCGCAGTGGTACGATCTCGTAGCCTACACGCTCCGCGACACCGTGCGTCTCCGGTTTCCCGCACGAACGCGAGAGGGTATCGGCCCGCGACCCCCTGTAACGCCCGAGATCACCGAGTTCGCGCATCCGATTGTCGCGACGCTGCGCGATGACTCGCTGGACCGGACCGTGAGTGACACCGACAACGTCATCATCGGACGCCCGACGCCGACGGGCGACTACAAGTGGTTCCTGTTCCCGGGAACCATCGTGCGAGTTCTCGAATATCGCGACGACATGGCGCGCGTGCAGCTGGACAGGGGACAGGACATCTGGGTAGACCGGCGCGATGTCAAACCGCGCCACCGGTCTACGTCGGCGAAACCGCTCCGCGTGACGCGTGCATCACTCGCATCGGGGCGCGCGAGCGTGAACCTGGTGTTGCGTGTGGCTTCGCCTCCGGCCTACGTGGTCACCGAAGATGAACGCGGGCTGACTCTTACACTCTACAATACCACTACATCGACGAAGCTGAGCAAGGTCCCGGATTCGCTCATAGCCGCCGCCACGCAGTCTCGGGAACGGACTCGCACTGTCTACCACTTCACGCTCACGCGACCGGTTTACGGATACGAAGCACTGTACGAGAAGGGCATCCTCAAGTTCAGCATAAGGCGGCCGCCGGTGGTCGATCCATCCGAGCCTCTGCGCGGAATGACCATCGTCGTCGACCCGGGCCATCCGCCCATCGGCGCGACAGGTCCCACCGGTCTCTGGGAGCCGGTACCAACTCTGGCGGTAGGCCTCCGCGTACGCGATCTCCTGCAAGCGCGAGGCGCCCACGTCGTCATGACCCGAACGGGCGCCGGCCCCGTCGCGCTGGGCGATCGGCCCATCTTCGCGCGACGGGCCAATGCCAACGCGTTCGTCTCCATCCACCTGAATGCCGACGCGGATGGTCAGAACCCGTTCCGCGACAATGGCACGGGCACGTATTACTTTCATCCGCATTCCCGATTGCTCGCGCGCTCGGTCCAGGATTCGCTTGTACCGGCGCTGGGACTGCGCGACCGGGGCATTTTCTATCAGAACCTTGCGGTGTGTCGTCCGACGTGGTTTCCCGCCGTACTCGCAGAGGGACTGTTCATCATCATGCCCGATCAGGAATCAGCGATCAAAACGCCGCAATACCAGGAAGCCTACGCACGTGGCGTCGTAGGGGGATTGGAGAAGTTCTTCGCAACCTTCGAACGCTAGAATGCCGTTCATCGCTGGATGGCGAAAGATTGTCGTCCGCGTAATCTCGGCATTGGCGATTTCCGTATTCGCCGTAAGCCGGCTTTCGGCGCAGCTGCCCGTGAACGAGCGGTGGCGGACGATCGAGACGCCGCACTTCCGAGTTCACTTCACTCCTCCGCTCGAAGCCGAGGCGCGCCACGCTGCCGCGGTCGCCGAGCGCGCGTACGCGAATCTGGCGACCGAGCTCGTCAAGCCGCGCGGCCCCGTCGACATAGTCGTGAGCGATGGGACCGATGCATCCAACGGATCGGCCACCGTGGTCCCGCGCCCTCGCGTGATCATGTACGCGCGCCCGCCGGTCGACGACCCGGCGCTGGAGAGCTACGACGACTGGACGGTGCTCGTATTGCAGCACGAGTTGACGCATATCTTCCATCTCGATCGCAGTCGCGGCTGGTGGCGCGCCGCTCAGTCGGTGTTTGGACGTAATCCGGTTCTCTTTCCGAACTATTACACTCCTTCATGGCTGACTGAAGGTCTCGCTGTCTATTACGAATCGAGATTCACGAGCGGCGGCCGTTTGCACGGGAGCTTCGAGAGTGCCGTCGTGCGGTCGGCTGCGATCGACCACATTGCGCCGCCGCTGAGCGAGCTGTCACTCGCAACTTCGCGCTTTCCGTACGGACAATCGGTGTACGTCTACGGATCGTTCCTGTGGGATGACATCGCGCGCGAGCACGGTGCATCCGCGATCCCCGCGTTCGTCGAGCGTTCCAGCGAGACGATGATTCCTTTCTTGCTCGATCGTGAAGCGAAGCGCGCATTCGGCGAGACCTTCACGCATGCCTGGAACCAGTGGCGCGATTCGGTTCTGAGAGCGGTTGACGATTCAGCAGCGCTGCGCCAGCAATCGGCACCGACTCCGGCGGCCTTCGCCTCGTCGCGCGCGATCGTGATCCCCAACGGCGGACGCTACATCGCAGAGCCGCGCTGGGTCGGCGATTCGGCGCTGGTGTTCGCCGCGAACGACGGCCGCGAGACCCCAGGGCTGTATCTGGCCCGTCTCGGTGAATCGCCGGTCCGCCTCGCTCGGCGCAATTCACTGGACGTCAACGATCCGTCGCACCAAGGAGTGACAGTATTTTCGCAGGATGACTACATCGATCGCTATCACGTGCGCGGTGACTTGTATGCAACGCGCGCCGGCGTGGAGACGCGGCTCACTCACGGCAAGCGTCTGAGCGCGCCGAGCGTTCGGGCTGATGGCGAGATCGTGGCGGTTCAGACCGTGCCGGGTGCAACACGACTCGTGCGAGTGTCGCGCGACGGAACGCACATCACACCGATCACAACTGCGTCGCTCGATACGCAATGGGCGGCGCCGCGCTGGTCTCCGGACGGAACGCACATCGTCGCAGTGCGAATCATCGGTGCGCCGAACGAGATAGTGGTCATGGACAGTACCGGTCGCGTGGAGCACGTTCCGGTCAGAGAGAGTGCAGTGCTCCGGTCCCCGGCGTGGACGAATGACGGCCGATCGATTCTCTTCACGTCCGACGTGAGCGGTGCATCGCAGCTTTGCATCGTGCCTGGCGATGGAGAATTTGCGAGCGTGACACCAGCGCGTCTCACGGCGGAACCGGGCGGTGTGTACGGCGTCGATGTCGTGGATGCAGGCACCGATTCCGCACGCGTTGCGACGACGGCGTTGCGTGGCGACGGATACCATATCCTCGTGTGGACCGTGGACGATGCAGATCTGTCATCGGCGGGCGCCGGCATCGTGCACGCCCCGTCGCCCGCGCCGGACGTGAAGCCAACCGCCGATCCGCGCTGGCGTGTGACTGACGATACGAGCCGCGCGCGGTCCTATTCGCCGTGGCGCACGCTCGCTCCGGCGTACTGGTCGCCGACATTTGCACAGGTAGGCGCGGGCCGCGGCGCGCTGATCGGTGCGCTGACCGGTGCATCGGACGTGATAGGACGTCACTCGTACGTAGCGCAGCTGTCCGTCAACACGCACAACAGCAACATCGATGCGTCGCTCGATTACGCCTACAACCGATGGACCAACCCTGGCCTCGCGCTGTCGCTTGAGCAATCGTGGACGTACGCGAACATCACCGGCAGCGGGCACAAGGTCGGCGACCTGGGCGAGCGCAGCCGCTTTCTCAACGTGCATGCGACGTTCTCGCGTCCGCGCGTGCGAACCTACTCCGCAATCACCGTGGGCGCCGAGCTGGAGAGCGATCGGTACACATCCAGCCCGGGTGATCTGCTGCGCAGGCTGGATTCCTTTTTCTCGGCGACGCACAACTATCCGTCGCTCGTCGCCGGCTTCGTGTTCTCCAACACGCAATCGCCGGCGTTGAGCATCTCGCCCGAGGACGGCGTGACGTTCTCGAGCTCCGTGCGACAGCGCTGGGAGGCTTCGACGGGCGTCGCAGGCCGGAGCGCGGTCGCAGTCGGCGCCGCATACAAGTCGCTGGATCTGCCAGGCTTCGCGCATCACGTGATCGCGATCCGGGCCGCCGTGGGATCTGCCGATCACAGGTCGCCGAGCGTGTATTCGGCCGGTGGTGTGAGCGGCGAGTCTTTCGAGATCGTACCGGGAATAACGTTCGGCAGCAGCACGCGCACCTTTCCGGCGCGTGGTTTTGCCGCTGGCAGCGAGACCGGAATCGACGCGTCTTCGTTCAGCGCGGAGTACCGCGTTCCGCTGACCGCGCCTTCGCGCTCCCTGGGCCTGTTTCCGTTCTTCCTGGACCGTGCGTCGCTGGCCTTTTTCGGCGATGCGGCGCGCGCGTTCTGCCCATCACGTGCGACGCCTGCATGTTCGCCTTCGTCCAATGCCGGGCCAACGCTCGGATCTGTTGGCGCCGAGCTGAACCTGGATTCGGCGCTCCAGTTCGACGTCCCTTACCGGTTCAGATTCGGGCTTGCACACCCCGTGAGCGGTGCCGCGTACGCTGGTGCGTCGAGCCTCTCTGCGTACGCCACACTCGGCCTGGCCTTCTGATCATTTCGCTCGGATAGCCGTTTGGGGCATGTCCTCTGCAGCCACGTGTTTCCGAGCAACGCTCCGATCGTTGACGGGTATTGGAGGGTGGCTGCGTGATCACAAAACAGCTCTCGGCGCGCCGAAAATATAGTTAAGTGATTGTGCATCATGGCGTTAGCAGTGGGGTATCAAGGATGGCGTCACAATTGTTCGACTGACCCGTCAATGTTGACAGGCGATGAGGAAAAGCGAACAGTCACAGATGTTCGTGACTGTCAATCTCCAACTCGTTGTGGCTCAACGGTTTAACAATGCACTGGCGCGCAAACACGTACCGACGTAGTATCACGACCCCTGACCTGATCGCGCAAATACACCGCGCCGGATGGTCTCCCCATGGCAGTCTATGAAGTCACGCTTGGTGGTACATTCCGCCTGGCGAACCAATCAGCACAGTTTCAGAGAGAGTAGAGATGGCCGACGCGAATAATCAGGAGTCGCTGCCCGATGCGCAGCTGAATCAGAACGCCCGGACGGTCCTGTCCAAGCGGTACCTGATCAAGGACAGGTCGGGTACTCCGACGGAGCGTCCGGAGGACATGTTCTGGCGTGTGGCCACGACCGTCGCGGAAGCTGACCGCCGGTACGGGGCGAGCGCCGGAGCTGTCCATGCTCTTGCGGAGCAGTTCTATCGCCTGATGACGGAGCGTCGCTTCGAGCCGAATTCGCCCACGCTGATGAACGCAGGGCGTCCGCTGGGCCAGCTTTCGGCCTGTTTTGTGTTGCCGGTCGAGGATGCGCTGTCCAACGGCCACAACGGCATCTACGACACGCTGCGAGCGATGGCGCTCATTCACCAGAGTGGCGGCGGAACGGGCTTCTCCTTCTCGCGTCTGCGCGGCAAGGGCTCGATGGTCCGCTCGACGACAGGCGTCGCCTCTGGTCCCGTCTCGTTCATGAAGCTGTATGATGCCTCGACCGACGCGGTGAAGCAGGGCGGCACGCGTCGCGGTGCGAACATGGGGATCCTTCGGGTGGATCATCCGGACGTGCTGGACTTCATCACGTGCAAGGAAGATCTCTCCCAGATCACCAACTTCAACATCTCCGTCGGCATAACGACGGCGTTCATGAAGGCGCTCAAGGCGGGCGAGATGTACGATCTGATCGAGCCCTCCACCGGTCACGTCGCCGGCCGGCTCGACGCCAAGCTGGTGTGGGACAAGATGCTCGACGGCGCGTGGCGTACGGGAGAGCCGGGCTGCTTCTTCATCGATGAGGCCGAGCGTTACAACCCGGTTCCGCATCTCGGCGCGTACGAGGCGACCAACCCGTGTGGCGAGCAGCCGTTGCTCCCGTACGACGTCTGCAACCTCGGCTCCATCAACATCGGCTTCTACGTGAAGGACGGTGTGATGGACTGGGATTCGATGAAGCGGGACATCTATCTCGCGACGCGATTCCTGGACAACATCATCGACGTCAACAAGTATCCGCTGCCGGAGATCGACGCGCTGTCCAAGCGCATCCGTCGCATCGGGTTCGGTGTGATGGGTTTTGCCGACGCGCTCGTGCGGCTCGGCATTCCGTACGATTCGCCGGAAGGTGTGGAGTTCGGTCGCACGCTGCAGGAATTCGTAGATACCGAAGCCAAGCGCGAGAGCGAGCGTCTCGCCAACGAGCGCGGGCCGTTCCCGGAATGGGCGCGCTCGATCTTCGGACCTGACGAAACGTGCGCACGGGACGAGAATGGCGAGCGCCTTCGGCCCAAGCAGCTGCTGCGCAACTGCAACGTCACCACGGTTGCTCCGACCGGAACCATCTCGATCATCGCTGGCTGCTCGTCGGGAATCGAGCCGCTCTTTGCCGTTGCGTTCATGCGCAACCAGGCCGGCGTCATGATGCCGGACGTGAACGAGGATTTCGTTGCGGTCGCGAAGCGGGAAGGGTGGTACTCGGATAATCTGATCGAGCGCATCGCAAAGGAAGGACACATCCACTTCGACGAAGTGCCGGAGAAGTGGCGTCGCGTATTCGTCACGGCGCACGACATCACCCCCGAGTGGCACGTTCGCATGCAGGCCGGTTTCCAGGAGCACTGCGATTCCGCGATCTCCAAGACGACCAACTTCCCGCATGCTGCGACGCGCGACGACGTTCGCGCGATCTACGAGCTTGCGTACGATCTCAAGTGCAAGGGCGTCACGGTGTATCGCGACGGTTCGCGTGACAACCAGGTCCTCTCGACCGGTGCAACGGCGCAGGCGAGCGCGTCGCGTGACGAGAAGACCGACCGTCGCGAGATGGGCGAGCTGCAGGGAACGATCGCCGAGTTGACGGCGGAGATGGAGCGGTTGAAGCAATCGTTGTACGATGCGGAGGCCGAGAATCTTCAGCGCCGCGTCAAGCGCTCGCGCCCGGATCGCCTGCGCGGTACGACCATTCGCAAGGAGACGCCGCTCGGCACCATGTTCGTCAACATCACCGAAGACGAGAAGGGTCAGCCGTTCGAGGTCTTCATCAACCTCGGCAAGGCGGGCGGTGCAGCGATGGCCGACGCAGAAGCGATGGGTCGCATGATCTCGCTCGCGCTCCGGTCAGGAATTCCGCTGCGTGAAGTGCACAAGCAGTTGCGCGGCATCAGCTCGGATCGCGCAGTTGGACTCGGACCGAACAAGGTGTTGTCCGTTCCGGACGCGATCGGAATCGCGCTCGAGGAATGGACGCGCGAGAAGCAGGGTGTTCAGCAGGAGCTGCTCTCCGCAGCGAACGCTGCTGCGCAGGCGCCGCGCGCGACGCCGGAAACGATCAAGGCTGCGTCGGACGTTGCTGCTGCGCAGGCTCAGATGCAGATGGGTTTCGATACCTACAGCAACAGCGACGGCTTCATGCAGACGTGTCCTGATTGCGGTTCGCAGTTGGAACTCGCGGAAGGCTGCGCAAAGTGCCACGTATGCGGATTCTCGGAGTGCGGCTGAGATAGGTGGCGTGACAGACAGTGGTCGACGCGAGTTGCAAATCATAGACTTAGGCTGTACATACGTGGTGACCGGACGCAGGATGCGACACGCAGCACACGTGGACACAACGCAGCGAAGCGAACAATTCGGATGATGCCCCCCGCTTGTAGGCGGCGGGTTCAGCGGGTGAGAAGTCGCTTCGGCCATACGATCGAGCTTTCGGCCCTAAGGGCGACACAAGCGTCGCGGCCGAGCGAGCTCGGAGAGAATACACGTCGGTAGGACGCGCTCCTTGGGTGTCCGTCGCGACGACATGAAGGGCATTGACGTGCTGCGAGAGCTTCCGCAGCTAGGAGAAGCAGGTGGGCACGATTTATCGCCCCTCGCACATCGTGCGAGGCCGTTGTCTGAAGGGAGCTTGCGATGCGGCGCGACACTAAAGGTGCAGCGCCCTTGCGCGCGCCAGCCGTCGGGATCATTGCTCCGGCTGCTGTTCGTTACGCGACAGCGAGCGAGGAACTACGTCAAGCGTTGCTCCCCGAACTCGTCGCTGGCCGAGCCCGCTGGATCAGCATGGACGGACTTGACATCAAGCACACGCAGCGTCACGGGCGGTTACTCCGGACCGCGGCTTCGTATCGGCCGGGATTGTCGAGTGTCCTTGGCGTCCCTCATACGGCCATCTTGGATTGGTCTAGCACGGGCTCGACAACTGTTGCGGCACTGGCCCAGTTCGCGGTGTTGGTACCTTGGCTAATCGACCAGGGCGCGGTAGTCGTATGCGTCGAGCCGTCCAATCGCGACGTAGCGCGATGCCTCGAACAGGGAGCGCTCGAGCATGTGCTAAATTTCAGGTGGGTTGACAACCGCCCGACATTGCCAATCTCTCGTGGAGACGAAAGCTCCATGTCGTTATTGGGCGCCACTCGGATCTCCACGTTGTCGCAGCGACCTGCTGGTGCCGTCGACTTGCTCGCGTCGCCGCTGGTGCTCGATCTTCGGCATTCCGCGGATACGCAACGTGCGCACAAAGAGCAGGCCGGTGCAGCCTCAGCGCTGCTCGGGCAATCGGGTGTGAGCTTGGGCCTACGCGACGCAGTGAGCAGCACCTGCAGTGCACTGTTTCTCGAGGTTGTTGCGAACGCATTAACGCACTCGGCAGGAAACTGGGCAAGCGCTGCGTTCGGAGTTCTGAATGAACCGGAGCCGCGACTGGAATTCGCGGTTGCGGATGACGGAATCGGCATTGGCGCGGCCATGTCGCGGCGTTTTGGTCTCTGGGGCGTCCACCGCATCCCCGAGCGTGCCTGGCTGGCGGCACTTTTCACCGACGCAGATGTAGACGGCCGCCGAGGCATCCTCGGACGAGGAGCGACGCTATTGATGCGTGAGATTGTCTCGCTCGCGCCTGGTGCGGAAATCAACATCCGATCCGGCGGTGCATCGCTCCACCTCGGTGAGAACTTGCTACGACCTGGAATCGCCGCAAGCGCAAGTCATGGCCTTGGCACGGTGATCACATGCTCCGTTCCCTTGGCACGGCGTGCTTGAGGTGCGGCCGGTTGGTGAGGCTTGACAAGGCCGCAAGTATCGTGTAAACTTGGACATATGAACACGCGTGCTGAGGACATTTTTGCAATTCGCGAACTCGCAGCCAACCGGACCACGTTCATGGACGAAGAGGACGTGGCTGGTCTAGAGCCCAAGCTCTGGAGCCAGCTCAAGCAACTCCGAGAGGGCGCGACACTGCGAGTCAGCTTTGCGGGAGTTAAGATGGCATCAGGCGCGGCGCGCAAACTGTTGGATCGCGTGCTGCGGCGTATCCAGAGTGGAGAACTGCGAGGGAGAGGCCTTGTCCTTGATGATCTCAGCCGGAGTGTGTCGTACAACATTCGCGTCATGTTGCTCTCTGAGAAACTTTGTGCTGTCGCCCGCGTTGATGGGGCTCCCCCGACATTGCTCGGTGATGTTGAGGAGGCACTCAAAAGTACGTTTGAGTTTGTCGCGACTCGTGACGACGCCACGGCTCGCGATATTCAAGACCACTTCAAACTCAACACCGTGGCCGCGGCAACAAATCGACTCGCTCGACTCCAGCGGATCGGCGCTCTCCGGCGAGACGGCCCTCGCCCGCTGGAGGGCGGCGGGATCGAGTACGTTTTCCAGGCTGTGGCCCGCTAACGGATGGATCACTCTTCGGCATATCGATTCTATGTGTAAACCTCATTTAGTGAACGCAGTTTATGAGCTATCCGTCAAAAGAAGTTTGTAGCGGGCTCGCGACGTTATGGCGTCTCGGATTGGATTTGGACGCCGGGCGGCAGCTACGCGCGGCACTCTTCGGCGAGGTTAGGCCATGCGCCACGCCAGAGATCCTTAACGCGCATGGTAACTCCGTAAAGGAGGTGAGAATCAATGGAGTCCAACGACAACGGTGGCCGCGCCAACGATGGGACGACCGGCCAGAACGGTCAGCAGCAGCGGGTAGGGGACACGTCAACGCCATCGGAACGGCCGGAACACCCTTCCCATCCAGCCCATCCACCGCACCCCGACCATGGTCGCCCTATCCCGCACCATCGGAGCAGCGCGCAGCTGTTCTAGCGGGCCTCGGGCGAGAAGAACAACGCTCCTTACCGTCCTCCGTCGGCGCATGCCGACGGATCGACGGGGGCGCGGTCATACTCGGCGCTGCGCCTCGCAGGGCTGAAGCCCGGGAAGCCCTGATCCCCGAGTTCGTCGACTCGAGTCTTCGCGACGATCTCGTTGAGGTGCTCGCTGCGTACCCGCAGTTGTCCGTCACCATGCGCGGTCAGTGTGTATGGCTGGCCGGCGCGGTACAGCCGGTCCCGAGCCATGCTGCCCGTGCCGCCATCAAAGTTGCGTATCCACTGGACACGCATCTCCCGGTTCGCGCTTGGGCGTGGTGGCCTGACGGGACCGCGGTCGGACCACGCCACACGAACCCGGACGGGAGCGCTTGCGTTTATGAACCCGGCGATCCAACTGGATGTTGGGTGCGGACGCTAGACGCGTTGGTGACATTCTTCGACATGTTCATGGTGTGGATTGTTCGTCACTGCTTTCTCATCGAGTTTGGCCGTTGGCCCGGCTACCAGATCTTGCACACCGCATTCGAACGTCTCGAACAACAACAACCCCGTGAACTCTGCGGCTGCGGCTCGTCGCTGACCTACGCAGAGTGTCACCTTGCGGTCGATGCGGCGCTTACTGAGGATGATCACAGTCGTCTCATCGGCGGCACAGTGTTGAGCCGGCGCGAGGTGCTCATGCGTCGGCAAATCCCTCGATCCGCAGCAGAATTCGACGCAGCTGCGCTTCTGCCGGCGCCAGAGGTGTGGGCGAAAAGGTTGCGACAGGAACACGATCGGCGGATGCGTCAGCGTGCTCAGGCGAAGGATGTCGTCGCTGCGGCACTAGCGGTGGTTCCCGCTCAGCATCCGGGCGAAGGCGGCTAGCAACGCTGCGGCCCAGGCGCGCAGAGTGCTTTAAAACCCCGCACTTTGCTCGCAGGGCTCACGCGGACTGTCGGACAGTCTATCGACCGCTACAGCATCACCTCAAAAATCCAGTTGCCTGTGGCGAAATACGTAACCGAGCTGCAATACGCGCTAGGCGTATGCCATTGGCCGTCCGTCGCACTGGAGTGTTTCTTCGATCGCGTCCGCGTCGCTGCAACGGCACGCGGCGTCATCAGATCTGATGTGGGAAAGTACATCCAGCGCATTCGTGGGGCCGTCGACTATTCCCATTGCGATGTCGGCCTTGGGCCTACTGCGGCGTCGGTTATGTTTCTCCGCTTTCCCTTGGGGTACGTCAACTACGATCCGAGACGGTACGTTAGCTACGACGCGCCGTTCCGATCGTCGCGCACCGTACCGCCGGATTTGATGGCTCCGTGGGGCGCATGACGGTCAGGAGCCAATATTCTCTGGACGAGCAATTCGGATGCGAGGAATGACGCAACCATTTGGGTTCCAGCTGCATCCAATCGCCATGATTGCACGTCGGGGCGCGAAGGCGTTGTGGCACCGGCTGTCGCGACTGGTCTACCGATGCGGTCGGCTGCCGGTGTTTTGCACCGCGATTGTATTGGCCGTGCTTCCGAGCCCGCGATCCGGTCTATTGAGCGCTCAGATGGCCGCCGTACCGCCGACGGCGGCTCTCACTGCGGCACAGTGGCGGGCCGATCTCAAGTTCATGATGGAGAACCTGCCCAAGGTTCACAAGGACCTGTATCACTCGACAAGCAAGGCCACGTTCGACAGCGCCGCGACGGCGCTTTACACGCAGATTCCGCAATTATCGCGCGACGAGATCATCATGGGGATGATGCGCATCGTTGCGCTCGCAGGTGACGGGCACACGAACATATATCCGACTCGCGACCGGGCGATTGGTTTTCACTCCCTGCCCATCGCCATGTATTTCTTCAAGGACGGTCTCTACATCCGCGCCGCCGAAATTGGCGAGGCGCGTATTGTAGGCGCCCGTGTGCTGAAGATCGGCAGCGCTACCGCCCAACAAGCGTACGACCGTGTGCGTCCGTACATTGGACGCGACAACGAGATGGACGCGCTCTTTTTTGCTCCGCAATTGTTGGCGATGCCGGAAGTTCTCCATGCTCTGGGACTGTCTGCTTCCGCGGACAGCGCGCAGTTCGAGGTCGAGGTTGGTGGCGCGCGAAGAAGTGTGTGGCTTCGCGCGGGAGCACAGGTCACGCCGAGGCCTGGCGATACTGATGACACGTGGCGCGCGGGCAGCGGATGGATCGATGCGCGCGATGCGGCAACGACGCCCACCCCGTTGTGGCTCAAGCAGTCGCCTGACACAGTGTTGTGGTGGTTCGCACAGATTCCCGGTCAGCGCGCCGGATATGTACAGATCAACCGGGTTCGAGACGGCGACAATGCCACGCTGGAACAATTTTCAGATCGGCTGATGGCCTTTATCGATACCGCACAGATCGATCGGCTTGTAATTGATCTCCGGCTCAATCGCGGTGGAAACGGGGAGCTGCGGTTGCCGCTCGTACGCGCACTGCTGCGAACACCAAAGATCAATACACGAGGGAAGCTGTTCGTATTGATAGGACGCTCCACGTTCTCCGCGGCGCAATTTTTGTTGGATGATCTGCAGGAGTACTCGATGGCGCTGTTTGTTGGAGAGCCGTCGGGGTCCAAGGGCAATACCTACGGAGACTCGCGCCAGATCAAGCTGCCGAACAGTGGCATTACCGTGCGTGCATCCGTGTATTACTGGCAAGACTGGTCTCCGTTCGTCACCCGACAATGGACAGCACCAGACGTTGCAGCGGAGATGAGCTTTGCGGACTAT
>DATNCZ010000045.1:0-8165 GCA_035553335.1 Gemmatimonadaceae bacterium | reverse complement strand
CGTCATCGCCGATCAACGGTCGATTCTGGAGAGCGTGGAGGCGTGAAGGCCCGGGTGGTCAGCATCGACGATGGAGCAGCGCGTAATGTCTCGCGTGATGTCTCGCGTGATGTCTCGCGCGGTCCGGGGCCTGATACAGCGCGGGCGCGCTCCGGCGCGTTCGCGCGTTTTTCGGATCTCGTGCTTCTGCTGCGCCCGCGCCAGTGGATCAAGAACGGATTCGTGCTGGCTCCTCTCCTCTTCTCCGGACTCGCGACGAACAGCTCGGCCAGGGACGACGCACTCGGTGCCTTTGTGTGCTTCTGCCTGATCGCGAGCGGGATATACTGCTGGAACGACGTTTCCGACTCCAGCGCAGACCGCGCACACCCGACCAAACGCAACCGTCCGATAGCAGCAGGCCGAGTGAGTCGCCGCACCGGCATCGTGCTCGGCTCGGTGTTGGTGCTCGCATCGCTTGCGCTCGGCGCCTTTATCGCACCGCTGCTCGCTCTGGTGCTTGTTTCGTATGCCGTCCTCAACGTCCTCTACTCGTTGCTGCTCAAGCGTGTGGTGCTCGTGGACGTTTTTGCGATCGCGGCGTTCTTCATTCTGCGACTCCTGGCTGGCGTCACGGCGATCGGCGTGCGCGCGTCGGTCTGGTTGCTCCTGTGCGGCGGACTGCTGTCTCTGTACCTCGGATTCACCAAGCGCCGGCACGAGCTTACCCTGCTCGGCGATGGCTCCGGCGAGCACCGTGCGGTCCTCAAGCAGTACGACGCCGAGACGTTGGATCAGATCTCCGGAATTCTGCTGTCCGTTACGATCGTGTCGTACATCATGTACACGATCTCATCGTCGACAGCACTGGCCGTGGGCTCGGAGGTGCTGAGCTACAGCACCGTGTTCGTGCTGTATGGAGTATTCCGGTATCTGTATCTCGTACGGCGCAGTCACGGCGGCGATCCGACGGGCACCCTGTTCACCGATCGTGCGCTGCTCATAGATGTGGGGCTATGGGCGGTCTACTGCGCCGCGACGCTCTACCACGTTGTTTGAGGACCCGAGTTGACATCCGCTGAAAACCCCACGGAACCGGTATCCGCGCGTGTGCAAACGTCGTCGCGCACGTTGCATGGCCGAGCAACGGGTGCGAGCGCGATCCGGGATGTAATACACAGCTTCCGGAATCCGATCGCGCGTGCGTATTCGCGCGTGCGCTTCGCGATCGTCCGGCAGCCGTTCCTCGAGGAAATTGGTCAGTATCTTCCGGATTCCGGCGACGTTCTGGATCTGGGTTGCGGCTTCGGTCTTTTCTCGCTGTTCTACGCCATGACGAAGCCTGGGCTGCAAATCGTTGCCGTCGACCTCGATCCAGGGCGTGTCGCTGCCGCCACTGCAAGCGCGGAGTACCTCGAGCTGACCAACGTGGCGTATGAGGCGAGCGACGTCACGACGTGGGCCACCGAGCGACAGTTCGACGCGATCTACATGCTTGATCTTCTGCATCATCTACCGCAATCGCGAGTGCGAGCGTTTCTCGCGGTTGTGGCCGGCCTCGTCCGGCCGGGCGGTACTGTGATAATCAAGGATGTCGCCGACCGGCCGCGTTACAAGATGCTCTTTACGCTGCTGCTCGATCGTCTGCTGGTCGGAATGGAGCCCATTCGTTACTGGCCGCCCGACGAGCTGGTGGCGATTCTGCGCGGGCTCGGCTTCGACGTTGCGATGCATCGCATGAACGACGTGCTCCCATATCCACATATCCTGTATGTCTGCCGACGTCGCGCAAGCTGAGGTCGTAGCGCGGGCACGGGAAGCGGGCCAATCGAATGTCACCGCGGCGATTGTGTGGATACTTGTCGCGATAGCAGGCGAACAGGCGGCAATCGCTCTGTACTCGCCAGGTGCGTGGCAATTCGGCTTTCGTGCGCCGGCCGATCTGCGACAGCACCCTCTCGCGATTGCAATTCTCCTGCTGGTGGCGCTCGCCGCCGTCGTCGGACTCACGAGGTCGTACCGGAGCCTCGCGGCGTCGCGCCGCGCCGCCGGAGTCGCTCTGTCTGTGTGCGTGATCTGGGTGCTCGCGACGACGCTGGTGTCACGCGATCCGGCCGGCTATGGCATCCACCTCATTCTCACGGCGGCGGTGCACGCCGCCGGCCTGGCGTGCATCGTATTCGCCGCGCGCAGCATTCCGCACGGGCCGGCAGTCTCGGCGCTGCTCGATGCTGATGGCCGCAAGGCGTGGATGATCGTCGGTGTTGCAGCAGCGTTCACGACCCTCGCGTGCGGTACGGTTGCATTGCTGACGTTTCATCGGATTCCGCACGTGCCGGATGAAGTCGCCTATCTCTTTCAGGCGAAGACGTATGCGCACGGGCGCGTGTATCTCGATCCGCCACCCGCGCCCGAGTTGTTCAGGCAGTTTCTGATAATGGCGCACGACGGAAAGTGGTTCAGCGTATTTCCGCCAGGCTGGCCCCTGGTGCTTGCGCTGGGTGTAATCGCGGGCGTTCCATGGATACTCAACCCGTTGCTTTCGGGCGCGGGCGTTCTGCTCGCGTACGCCGTGGTCAGACGCGTTCACCGCTCCTCCACGGCGCTCCTGGCGGCGTTGCTGCTCGCGACGTCGCCACTCTACGTGACGGTTGGCGCGACGTACATGGCACACCCGCTCAGCATTGTCTGCGCACTGCTGGCCCTGCTGAGTGTGCTCGAGCTGCAGAAGGGAGCGCGCCTCCGATGGGGAGTCATCGGCGGCCTGGCGCTCGGCCTGCTGTTTCTCACACGCCCCGTCGAGGCGGTCAGCGTCGGCGTCATCGTGCTTGCGATGTGCATGGGTGCGTTCGGCGCGCGCGTCCGTGCTGCTGCCGTTGCGGTGGCGGTCGCCGCGAGCTCCGCTGTGGGCTCGCTCTTTTTCATCAACAATAGAATCCTCACCGGGAATGCACTCCGCGATCCGGTGCAGATGTTCTTTGATCTGACGTTCTATCCCGGATCCAATGCACTGGGTTTCGGACCGGACAAGGGCAACATCGGGTGGGCGAACGACATCCTCCCTGGTCACAGCCCGCTGGAAGCCGCCATTCACCTGAATCTGAATCTGAGTATCATCGATACCGAGTTGTTCGGGTGGCTCGGCGGTGCCGTGCTGTTCATCGTCATGCTCGCGCTGGGGAAGAGAGTGCGTGGCATGTGGCTCTGGATCTGTCTGATCGTAGCGGTCCTTGTGCCGCCGACGCTGTACTGGTACAGCGGCGCCGATCTGGGGCCGCGCTACTGGTATCAGACGCTGGTGCCCTTTGCTGCTCTGACGGCGCTGGGAGTACGCGCGCTGGCGGATGGAATTGGGATCGATCAGACGCGCGTCGCGTCAGTCGCGCTGCTGCTCGCGTTCGTCGGGTTCTTTCAGATCACGGTATGGCGAGGTACCGCGAAGTACCGGCGTTACCGCGGCGTGACCGCCGACGCCGGAAGACTGATTCGAGACAACGCGATGCAGCACGGTCTGATATTCGTGAAGGACGGCAACCCGCCCAACGATTATGCCGACTACGCGAGCGGATTCCTGTGGAGCGGTGTCCCACTCGGAAATGGACCCATCGTCGCACGGTACGGTGATGCGTCTGCGATGGCTGCCATTCATGCGCGTTTCCCGGATCGTAAACGCTGGATCATCGCGCCTTCAGGCGCGGCTGGGAGATACTCCGTGATTGCAGTGCTCGACGGCACCACTGGCGACGTCCCGGTCACTCATGGCAACCAGCTTGACAACCGATAATCCCGTCGTCGTTGCGCCAGTCGCGGGGCGCGTCGCGCGTGCATTCGTTGCGCTCGGTTCCGGCGAGGTTACAGCGCGTCTCATAGCGTTCGCCGGAATGTTGTACGTTGCGCGCACGCTTGGCCCGGAGCGTTACGGTGTGATCGGGTTCGCGCTCGCAGTGCTGCTGTATCTGCAGCGCCTCGCGGATGCCGGCTTCGATCTCGGCGTCGGGGTTCGTGAAGTTGCGGCGCATCGCGATCAGCTCGGCAGCATGGTGCCCGCATTGCTCACCGTCAGAGCGGCGATCGCGATCCTCATCGCCTGTACAGCCGCAGCCCTGTCCTTGATCTTCCTGCCCAGTCCTGATGGAAAGGTGCTCGCCCTGTACTGTGCGGCTGTAATCGCGGTGGGGATCAGTACCAGCTGGGTGCACGTCGGATTGGAGCATGCGCGCCGGGTAGCGGCCGCGCGCGTGGCGGGAGAGTGCGTCGCACTTGGCGTACTGCTCGTCGCCGTGCACGGTGCGGCGGACGTGGCACGGGTTCCAATTGCCCAGGTCATCGGAGACGGCCTCACCGCTGTGATCCTGCTGGTGATTCTGGCACGGAGCGGTATCGTGCTGTTGCCGCGGATCGATCTGCGAGTTGCCCTTCCGTTGCTGCGGCAGGGATGGCACCTCATGGCGGCGTCGCTGTTCGGGCTTGCTCTGTACAACTCCGATCTCCTGTTTCTGCGTTTCTTCCGCGGCTCCGAGAGCGTGGGATACTACGCCGCTGCCTACACCGTGGTTGCCTTCTGCTTGAATGTCGGCATTGCGTACGGGCTCAGTCTGCTTCCGGTTCTGAGTGCATGTCGTGCGGACGCTGGCGAGCATCGCAAGCTCTTCGAGACAGCACTTGCCCACGTGTTCGTGTTTCTCATCCCTGTAGTCGTCGGCGGAGCCGTGGTCGCGCCTGGTATCGTCGCACTGGTGCTCGGGCCTACGTATGTCCCGGCTGCAGCCGCGCTGCGCTTGCTCATCTGGTCGCTGGTTCCCGGGGTGTTGTGCAATGTTGCTGTCGTGGGGTTGCTGTCGGTCGGTCGCGAGGCTGATGTCTTGCGTGCATTCGCGCTCACTCTCGTTGTTGTCACCGTACTCGACATAGTGCTCATCTCGCGTTTCGGAATCCCCGGCGCAGCCGTTGCCACGATTCTGGGTGAGAGCGTGCGGCTGGCGCTTACGATGTACGCGGCAAAGCGCGCCCGGATCGGAGGAATCGTGCTCGCTCGCTTGTGGCGCCCCGTCGTCGCCGTATCGGCGATGACCGCCGTACTGCTTGTGCTCGAACCGAAGACTCTGATCACTGCGCTGTTGTGGGGAGCTGCGTCCTATGCAGCGGCTCTCGTCCTCACAGGTGCAGTGAGATTCCGGGCTGGTCAGATACCCGTGCTTGCCGTCTAGTGAAACGCATTCGACGCTACCAGTCGGCCGCTCGGGTGCCGCTGATGAGGACTCGATGATGCGCGCTCCGTCCGATGGCACGGGATGGCTGCGCGCGTGGCCGCGGCAGATCGCGGTTGCGCTCTTCGTCATTGGTGTCCTGCTGCCCGTGCACTCGCTTGCCGCTGCGCTGGCCGGTCCTGCGGCATCCGGCGAGCACGTGGCGCAACTTGTCGTCGGCATGGTGCTCCTCAAGCTCGCGCTGGTCGCTCACGCCGTGCTGTTCGCGCTCATTCCGTCCGTGCGGCTGGTACCGTCGGAGGGGCAGGGCCTGGCACCGGACACGACGGTTCCGGCGTCCAAGCCGTGGAGTCGCGCCGAGGCCTGCGCAGCCATTTGCATCCTCGCTGTGGGCGTCGCGCTCCGGATCCCGTCGCTCGGCCGCGGTCTCTGGTTCGACGAGATCCAGACATACGTCGATTACGTGAGGCATCCTCTCATTCACATCGTTTCGACGTTCGACAGCCAGAATCAGCACATGCTCTATTCGATGCTGGCGCGGATTTCAGTCGTCCTGTTCGGTGACAGCGCGTGGGCGCTTCGGCTCCCCGCTGTCTGCCTGGGCGTGGCGAGCCTCGGCGCGCTGATCTGGTTCGGTGAGCGGGTGACGTCGCGGCGCGAGGCGTTGCTCGCCGCGACCATCCTCGCCGTCTCATACCATCACGTCTGGTTTTCTCAGAACGCTCGTGGCTACACGGGATTGCTGTTCTTCACTCTCGTCGGAAGTGGTTGCTTCCTGTTGCTCCTGAGCGATCCGTTGCGTCACACGTGGCGTAATGTTGCCGGATACGCTGTAAGCATGGCGTTGGCCAATTTGATCCATGTGACGGCGGTGTTCGTCACAGCCACTCACGCGCTCGTGTGGTTGTGCCTCGTGATCGTTCTACGCAATGACCTGCGCAATCGTGCATGGCGTGCGCCACTCGCTGCACTGGTGTTCGCGGGAACGCTTTCCGTCCTGGTGTATGCGCTGGTGCTGCCGCAATTCATCGCGACGCTGATGATTCCGCCGGATGCTGGCTCCGCCACGGTTTGGAAGGAGCCTGTCTGGATGTTCACCGAGGGGTTGCGAGTTCTGAGCAGCGGAATTCCGGGTGGGCTGGCGGCAGTGGCGGTTGTATTCATCATCCTCGGTGCGGGCGTGGCGAGCTACTGGCGGCGGAGCGTGGTGGTTACCACGGTGATGCTGCTCCCTGCCGTCGTGACAGGCGTTGCAGTAATGGTACTCTCGCACAATCTCTGGCCGCGGTTCTTCTTTTTCAGTGCGGGGTTCGCCGTCCTGATCGCTGTACGCGGAGGATTCGCCGTGGTCCACGCGATAGTGCCGGGCAGAGCGTCCGTCCCGGTGTCCGTTGGCGGAGCACTGCTTGTTGCCGCTGCCAGTCTCATGACGGTTCCGCGTGCATGGCTGCCCAAGCAGGATTTTGGAGCGGCGATGAGCTTTGTCGACTCTCACCGCGGTCCGGCCGACGTCGTCGCGGTGAGCGACATGAGCAGCTACGTTTACGGCCGGTATTATCACCTTCCGTGGACGACAGTAACGTCGGCGTCGGACCTGGCGCAAGTCGAGACTCGAGGTACACGGACCTGGATGGTCCTGACGTTTCCCGTGCGCATCGAAACCGGTGAACCGTCCCTGTGGGCGCGTCTATCCGATTCGTATCGTACCGTAGCACGCTTTCCGGGCACGGTCGGAGGCGGAGACCTTTACGTGATGGTGAGCCGATGAGTGCACCTCCGAACCCACTGCAGGGCCTGCAAGAGCCACGGTTCGTAGCTCGTTTCCACGCCGCCGGACTGATCGAGCGGGAGCTGGAGCCGGACGAGCGTTCTCTCGCCCACGCAGTTTCCATCGTCATTCCAGCATTCAACGAGGGTGCCCACGTTGCGGCGCAGATCGAAGACGTAGCGCGGGTGATGGACGCGTCCGGTTGGGACTATGAGATCATCGTGGTGGATGACGGTTCCAGCGACGACACAGCTGAGCGCGCCGCAGCGGCCGGCGCGCATGTGCTGTCGCATCCACGCAATCGCGGGTATGGCGCTTCGCTCAAGCACGGCATAAGGCGCGCGTTTTTCGACTGGGTTCTGATCACCGACGCGGACGGCACGTATCCGGTCGCGGCGATTCCCGAACTGCTGGCTCGTGCGGATGCGAACGACATGGTTGTCGGTGCGCGCACCGGCGAGACAGTTCAGGTTCCGTTGGTTCGCCGGCCTGCCAAGGCGTTCCTCCGTTGGCTCGCGAGCTACCTGAGCGGTCAGCACATTCCTGACATCAATTCCGGCTTGAGGCTGATGCGCAAGAGCCTCGTCGAGCGCTACGAGTATCTGTTGCCGCCGGGATTCTCATTCACGACGACCATCACGCTGGCCTCCATCTGCAACGATCATACGGTGGAATACATATCCATCGACTATTACAAGCGACTGGGCAACTCGACGATCCGTGCGCGACACGCGTACGACTTCACGCTTCTCATCCTCAGGACGATCGTCTTCTTCAATCCGCTGAAGGTGTTCATACCGCTGGGAGCCGTGCTGGCTGTGATAGGGATCGCGAAGTTGATCTACGACATATTTCGCGACAACATGTCGGAGACGACCGTTCTCGGGCTTCTCGCCGCGCTGATCATCTGGTCCGTGGGCATGCTCGCGGATCAGACCGCGCGACTGGCGAACCGCAAATGAAACGTTGGCTCAGACCGGCGGTGAGCATCGGACTGCTCGCCGCGATATTCTACTTCCTGCCGTGGCACGAGGTCCAAGCCGCGATCTCGCGTCTCACGTTCAGCACGTGGGCACTCGTGCTGGTTGGCTTTCTCGCCGGCCACCGGCTTGGTGTCGCGAAGTGGCGCATGCTCGTGAACGCAGGACGCGCGCGCATGAAGTCACGCGACGCGATTCGCTGCTACGCCGCCGGTCTGTTTGCGAATCTCT
>DATNCZ010000044.1:0-7013 GCA_035553335.1 Gemmatimonadaceae bacterium | reverse complement strand
GACCAGCACGAAGTTGCTGTCACTTGGCAATGGCTCCAGTCCGATCGCCATGAGCGATTCTCGCAATCGCTCGCGATTCACAATTGCGTCCTGAACGTGGCGATCGACCCAGGCGCGGTCTGCCGTGAGAGCTGCAACTGCCGCATGTTGAGCGATCGCATTCACCTTGTATGGTCCGCGCGATTTCTCTATCTCTGCGATCAGCTCCGGATCACCCAGCGCATAACCAACCCGAAGGCCAGCCAGGCCGAACGCCTTGGATAACGTGCGCGTGATCACGACACGGGGAAACTGGACCAGCAGATCCAGACAGTTCCAGCCCGCGAATTCGGCGTACGCTTCATCGATGATCACGATACCAGTCACACCAGAGGCGACTCGTTCGATCGCATCGCGCGAGAACGATGCAGCTGTCGGGTTGTTCGGCGAACACAAGTAGCTGATGGTCGCATTTGTCTCGATGTATTGCTCGACGTTCGCATCGTACCGTGCAGTGAGCGGAATCGGTGCGCCGACAAGGCCGTTCATCCGGGCGAAGATGGGAATCATCGCGAACGACGGATCGGGATAAGCAACAACATCACCCGGCTCGCCAAACGCGCGGATCGCGGAGTCGAGTACGTCGTCCGAGCCGCATCCTGTCACCACCATCTCAGGTGCCACTCCTGCATAATCAGCGATCGCCTGCTTCACATCCGCCGCGTACAACGCCGGATAACGCGTGATCGTGCCCGACGCGGCATCCGTAATCGCACGTAGAGCAGCCGGTGGAACACCCCAGAGGTTGGTGTTGTCGCTGAGATCGATAGCTGCCGGCGCACGATTCGGGGCATACAGCGAAATGGATCTGTAGCTTTCGCGCGTCACTGTGCCGCTCCGACCGACGTCCACTGTCGTGCTGCCGCGGCGTGCGCAGGCAAACCCTCCGCATCTGCGAATACCGCAACGTCTTCCGCAAAACTCTTCGCGACGGCAGGATCGATCACCTGGTATGTCGTCCAGCGCATGAAGTCGAGCACCGACAGGCCCGAGTAGGAGCGTGCAAGCCCCCCCGTCGGAAGAACGTGATTGGCGCCGGTCATGTAATCACCAAACGCAACGGAGCTGCGCTCGCCGACGAATATCGTCCCCGCGTTACGGCAGCGCGGAAGCAGCTCGCGTGCATTCGCTACCGCGAGAAGCAGATGCTCCGGCGCGAAGGAGTTGCTGAAGGCAATCGCTTCGTCGACATCCGCTGCGCACAGTACCGCGCCGCGCGTCCGTAGCGACTCTTCAATAACCTCGCGTCTGGCCTGCGCCGACGTCGCGCCGACGAGCCGCTCGACAATGCAGTCCGCGATACTCTGCCCGATAGCAACGACCACGACAACCGCGCGTGGATCGTGCTCTGCCTGAGCCAGCGCCTCCCGTACCACTACGTCAGGGTCGGAAGTCGCGTCAGCGATTACGAGCAGCTCACTCGGGCCAGCCGGCGAGTCGATCGCAACAACACCCGCTACCTGGAGCTTGGCCTCGGCGACATATGCGTTTCCAGGCCCCACTATCCGATCCACGCCTGGAACGGTCTCGGTTCCATACGCCATCGCGCCAATTGCCCCTGCCCCGCCGAGTGCGAATACGCGGTCGACGTCCGCAAGCTCGGCGGCCGCAAGGACTACCGGGGACGGAAGTCCCGACGGACCGGGCGGCGAGCACAGGATCAGTTCACGCACGCCGGCCACTCGGGCTGGAACCGCCCCCATCAAGACACTGCTTGGATAGGCGGCACGCCCCCCTGGCGCATAGATGCCTACTCTATCGATAGGATCCGGCCGGCGTCCGACGAGGATACCGGGTTCGGGCGACGTCTCCGAGCTCGTTGGGAGAAAGGCCTGCTGTACCGATTCGAGATTCCGGATGCTGCGCTCCATAGCCCTGACGAGACTGCGGTCGAGGGAGTCGAGAGCAGCCCGCCAGGCTGGGCGAGCGATCTCGAAGGCCGCCATCTCGACTCCATCGAAGTCCCTCGCCATCTCAGACAGGGCTTTGTCGCCGCGGACCCTCACTGCATCCAGGAGCCTTGCCGTCGCGACCGCGACCGCATCACCTGACGAAGGGCTGCGCGAGAAAAGCGTTGTTTTAGCGCCATCTGTGAGGCTGGATATACGCTCTGTTAGCCAGACTTTACGCAAGTTAGGATCGCTTGTCATCGCATCAGTCTCTCGATGCGAGTTACGAGGATCCCTTCTCCCCCGATTGCCTTCAGATCCGCAATAGTTCGATATATCGCAGACGCTGCCACGACCGCGTGAACGGCGACATGCCTGCCTCCGTCCATGACGTCGATTACGGTAGGGCCGTTGAGTCCTGGAAGGACCTGACGGACTTCGTCGAGACGGTCTCGTGGCACATTGGCCATCAGGTAGCGCTGGCCGCGTGCGGACGTCACTGACTCGAGTGCCGTACACAGCTCCTGCAGAGCCGTTTCCTTGGCAGCGGGCCAGGCGGTCCGATTCTCGGCGACGACCAGCTGGGCCGTGGACTGCATTATCGTGCCGATCTCTCTGAGGCCGTTGGTCTTGAGGGTGGACCCTGTGGAGACCAGGTCCACGATGACGTCAGCGATGCCCAGGTGTGGCGCGATCTCGGCGGCGCCCGAGATCGGCACTATCTCGAGATCGAGCCCAGCCTCGGCGCAAAAGCGCGCCGTGATGTTGGGGAATGCCGTCGCAACGCGGGACCGCGGCGGCAATTGGCCGAAATCATCGACTCCGCTTTCCTCCCGGGCGGCCATGGAGAGGCGGCATTTTCCGAATCCGAGGTCGAGTCTGGAGACCACACCGCGCCTGTTCTCGGCGATGAGGTCCAGCCCTGTAACTCCTGCGTCTGCGGCGCCGTCGGACACGAACTCAGGGATATCCTGGGCCCGAACGAAGATCGCCTCGAAGTCAGCGCCGAGTGAAGCCTTGAGGGCCCGATCGCTGGACGCGCGGACTTCGAGGCCCGCGTCGGTGAAAAGATCGCGGGTATCCTGGGCGAGGCGCCCCTTGTTCGGAAGCGCGATCCGGAGGACCGGGGGGATCACGGTGCGGGAAGCTAGTGGTTCGAGCTGGAATTCAGCCGGTGTCATGTGAGTGGGAAATAGGAGAGGATTGGACCGGAAAACAAAAAAGCCCGTCCAGAAGGACGGGCCGGAGATCGCGGATGGTTTGGCTGGTCAGCCCATCACGTGCGACAAAATCCCCGGTCCGTCAGGACATGGAGATGATGAGCGTGGTGGGTTGCGGTACGAGCCATGCCTGAATGTGGTCGGAGGCGGATTTGTTGTCAACATTGAATTAGGCGCGGTTTGTGAATAGTTTCACAATGCTCGGCGAGAGCGCTCGTCGGGCGCACTTATCTAGGAGAATGAAGCAGATGCGGTATTTCGGTTTTACTGCAATAGCGGCTAGCGCCTTGATGCTTGCCGCATGCGGCGGTGGCGAGAAGGCTGCCGACACGACGGCTGCTGCGACCACCCCAGCAACTGATACAACTGCGGCTGCGGCCGCGGGTTCGACCTCGACTGCCGCGGCGCCAGCAGCTGGTGCTGTTGCGGCGGCCCCGATCACCGGTACGATCCACGATGTGAAGATGATCGGCGACGCGAAGGGCTATCGTTTCGAGCCAGCCGCGATCACGATCAAGGAAGGCGACGGGATCCGCTACACCAACGTCAGCGGTGGACCACACGACGTTGCGTTCGATCCAGCTCAGATTCCCGCGGCGGTCAAGCCGCAGCTATCTGCGAACATGCCCGATCAGATGAGCGATCTCGCTGGCAAGCTCCTGGTTCAGCCGAATGAGACCTACACGATCTCGTTCGCGAAGATTCCGCCGGGCACGTACGAGGCGCACTGCACGCCGCACCTCGCCATGAACATGAAGCAGACCATCACGGTTCAGTAGTACCGACCGCGATCTCGCATCTCACCGGCTGCTCTGGAGCTAACTTGCTCCGGGGCAGCCGGTTCGTTTTGTTTGGCGTAGCAACCTTGGCCGAGCCGAACAGTGAGCGGAGCTTCTGATCTGGTATTGAATGCCGCCGGGTAATCCGACGTACGTCTGGATCGCCGCGCGAGCGCGCAACGCACTCAGGCGACGGGCGTTGGCGAGCATCGTCACAGGCATCGCTTTCGTGTGCGCGCTGATCGGGCTGGTGCTTCTTCCGCGCGAGACGACGCGTCTGGTGCGCATCACGAGTGAGCGCCCGGTCGAGAAGACTGCTGACACATCGGCAGCAGCCGACGCACTTGCTCTTGCGCGCGCCTCCATACGCCAGGCGGACTCGGCGCTTGCCGCAGCGCGTCGGATTGTAGCGTTACAGCAACCGGTCGCTGTTCCTCAGGACACTCTATCGCCGGCGCTCCGCGCCGAGCGCGATTCGCTCAATGCGTTGCTTGCGTCGCTCACTGCAGCCATGGCGCACGCCGCGGATTCGCCGTTGCCGCCGGCGTTCAGGGCGCTGGGTGAATCACCGGCGCTCGCGAAGGAGCAGCGCGTTCGAGTATGGCTGGACTCGCTGGATCAGGTGGACAAGTTGCGTGCGCCATTCGGCGCGCTGGGCGCGGGCGATCCGATCTACGTGGCGTTGACGGCGCGAGTGAATGAACTGGGGCGATCGATTCGCGATGCCGCATCGGAGAAGCAATCGGAATTGCGTGCGCGTCTGGCGCCTCTCCTGGCGCCACCGCCGCCGTTGCCGACGCTCCAGACGACGCACGTGGACACAACAGCATTCGTGGATGCACGGGAGAGTGCGACGCAGGAGTTCTTGCAGGCGCGCCAGCGACTCGATTCTCTACGGAGTGTCAACGCGCGAATCGATACGGTAGCGACGCAGGCGCGTCAGGTAGCGAATGTCGGCGCGCCGCCGATCGCCATGCTGGCGGCGGCTCTCGTGATTGCACTTGCCGTTGGGTTCCTGGTCGTGTTCATCGGCGAAATGCGCCATCCACGCGTGGCGCACATGCGTGAAGGTGAAGCAGTGTCGAACGTGCGCGTTCTAAGTGTGATACAGCCTGGAAGCATCGTGGAGCGCGGCAGGCGTCAGTCGGATATCGAGACGCCGCCACTGATCGACCTCACGTCCGAGAGCTACCGGACATTGTACTTGCACCTTGCCGCGACCGAAGCAAGTGTACCGATCGTAACCGTGACGGGTGACATTCCCGGCGTCGTCGCGACGATCGCCGCCAATCTCGCTGCTGTCGCGGCTTACGAAGCACGGAGCACCTTGCTGGTGGATGGCGATCCGTCCACCAGTTCTGTGTCGTCGGTATTGCGAATCGAATCCGATCCCGGATTACGCGGTGTGCTGAGTGGGGAGGTCGACCTGTTCAGCGCGATCGTATCAACCACTGTCGGGCGTGATCGTCCGCTCGATGTGCTGCCGAGCGGTCACGGGCGCATCGGCACAGCATCGCCGGAAGCAGTCCGCAAGCTGCACGATACGCTAGCCAGGATGGAGCGTCGCTATGACTTCATCGTGATAGTTGCCCCATCGAGCTACGCTCAGCTCAAGACCAACACGATCATACCGGCGGCAGATGTGGTCGTGTGCGCACGGGTGGGTGTGACGCAGATCGCGGATCTTCGAGCGGCGGTGAAGAACCTGCGCGCGGCGGGGAAGCTCGTGCACGGGATCGTGCTATGGGATGACGAGGCGCCGCGGTTGTAGAAGGGGTCCAGCTCGCGTCGCAACCTATCCTAGCGAGGCGCGACCTTATGAAATTGACGTGCCTGCTTTCCGTTCTGCGGGGTCAGCGTGAGCACGCTGTCGGAGACTGTGAACAGAGCCGTCGCAGGCAGCTGGAAGGTCTGATCATTGGACAGATGCAGCGTGTCGGCGCGCACGACGTACTTCCCCTTTTCGTCGCCGACCTGTGCGTGCATGTGCATCGCACCGTCGTTGGTGAATACGTAGTGTGCAGCGACTCCGGTGCCGACAGTAATCACCCAATCACCGACGATGGGCGACGCCGCGACGGCAGCGCCCGTACGACGCAATACCCGGGGAGGTGTACCCGTCCGCTCGCTCACGACCAGAGAATCGCCGGCGATGGTAAACGTTGCCGTGTCGGTATGTGTCACACCGACGTTGGGTAGGGTTACGGTTTCGATCAGCTGGTTACCATCGATCCGGTACTGGCCTTCGACTGCGAGTGCCTGGGCCAGGTCGAACGTGCCATCGGGATCGAATCGGAATGTCTGGACCACTCCATTCGGGAGGGGTGCATCTGCGCGCCAGGCACCGACGATAGACTGGGTCGAAGTCTGGGCCCCGATGGAACTGCTGGAGATCAATGCGAGAGCGGTTATTCCGATAAGCGATAAGGTCTTCATTGGCGACATCACGGTGTGGCTGTGCGGCTGGCGGAGTCTGTCGTTCGTGGGAGAAATGCTCGAAAAAGACGATTTGACGGGCTCCGGTGAAACAAAGCCGGTACAGTGCCCGGTACGGTCCGTGCATAAGGGGAGGCCTCATGAGCAAGATTCTACGTGGGATCGCGGCGGGCTACGGCGCCAAGAAACTGGGCGGCGGTGGGTGCGGCTGCGGAACGATTCTCATCTTCATCATTCTGTGGTGGCTGCTGGGACACTTCGGAATATTCAAGTAACCGTGCTAGCTTTCGTGCATGGCCGAAGTAACCCTGGACCTGCGCGGAATTCCAAAGAGTCAGGCATATAGCGAGCTCGCAAGTCATATCGAGGCCGTTCTGGACGGCATCGATGACGACATCGCCGAGATGGCGACGGTGAGCGCGCTGGTCCACAATGCATTTGGTTTCCTGTGGACCGGTTTCTACCGCGTCGTGACACCAGGCAAGCTGATGCGGGTCGGTCCGTACCAGGGCACACTGGGCTGCCTCGAAATCGCATTTGGACGCGGCGTGTGTGGCACCGCCGCTGCCGAGCGTCGGGCGGTCGTGGTGCAGGACGTGGCGACGTTTCCCGGTCACATCGCATGTGATGCGAGAGCGCGTTCCGAGATC
>DATNCZ010000043.1:0-10280 GCA_035553335.1 Gemmatimonadaceae bacterium | reverse complement strand
GCGGAACGCAACTCTCGTCGCGCTGTTCGCGTACGAAGCGTCGGAAGATCCGGCTTTCGTCTCGCGAACCCGCCGAGTGCCGCCGATCGATCAGCGCACCAATCAGCCGATGCGCGTTCCTTCGTGCCGCGTGCCACCGCGGAGCTGGGAGGCGTCGCAGCGGCGCTGAGCGATACGTCACCTGGCCTGGGCGTTCCGCCGTGTGTCGGCGTGGCAACTGGGCCTAGTGCGAGGGCCGCTTCGTAAAGATGACGAATTCCGCGACGCCGCTCTCCGGCGCGATCGGCGCCACCAACGGGTCGGCGACGGGGACGGCACTGATCACCGCGAGGTTCCACGACGGCTCGCGCCGCTTCACGCGCTCCACCGTGCCCTGCGCGTAATCGCTGTGAAAGGCGCCGTCGAAATGAACGACTATCGCATCACGCGGCGCCGCGCGCTTGGCCTTCACGATCGACTCGGCCATCGTCTCGTCCTTCACGCACTGCGCCATGTAGAAACGCTCGGCCATCGCGGTCGGAAGTGAATCACCGGGCTCGGTCGCGCCACCCGAGCCAGCGGAATGCGCGTGCATCTCGTCCATGAAGCGCGCATGATAGTCGTCCATCGTGCAGACATTCTCGCGCGCCGCGGTCAGCCGCTCGCCTGGCGTGAGGGTGTCGAGCGCAGCAATGCCCTTGCGACCGACGGCGGATGCGAGCGGCCGCGGGACATTCGCCGCGACGACGGGCCAGTGACGCGCATGAGCCAGCTCCACCAGTGGCCGGTAAGCCGCGGCGTAGTTCGCCCACGGCCGACTGCGTGCGAGAAATTCAGACTCGCCGATCCGACCCGCGAGATAACTGTCGATCACCGGCTGCACATCGCGCTCGAACATCTCGAGTGAAAGCACGACCGGTCGTCCGAGCCGGCCAATCGCGTCGAGCACCTCCGCTTCGGCGCGGTGCGTTTCCGGATCATCATGCTGCTCGCCGAAGAACACGACGTCGGCGCGCGACAGCCGATCGAGCATCTGCGGCATCGTCACGTCGCCGCGCGCAGCAGGCGAGACTATCCGATAGCCCGGCGTCGCCACACTGATCGATGCCGCGGACGATGTTGCCGGTGATGTTACTGGCGTGGCGCGACTTCCAGCCGATGCACACGCCGCCAACGCGAATGCCAGAGTCGCCACGATGACGGATCGCACATTGATGAATGCGCGATGATGTTTCTCCAACGAATAGAAAGATTGCATCTCGGTATGGTCGTAGTCGCGGAGGTTGAGAATCGCGGGCGTGCCGTTCCGGAATATCGGTATAGCGCGTCGACCGCGCCATACTCGGAGGTCGAGCGTTGCCATGAGCGACCGGAGCTCCCGGCTATTGTCCAAAGGTGTCATGCAAGGAAACAAATGGGGCCTGCCATATTTAACTTCAGCTCTTGCAACCCACTTGCGAACGGCACGAATCCGGCAGTGTGGAATCGGATACCACCAGGCCGGCGCCCAATTTACACAGGAGAAGCCACGATGATCGGATCCGCGCACAATCCATCACAGAACGCTGCATCCGGCCATGGCGATAGCGTCGCCGCGACACCGGGTCGAGCCAAGTTGCATGTGGATCTGCGAGAGCTGTCGAACGACGAGGCGGTCGAGATGCTCAGTCAGCATCATGTGGGTCATGTTGGAATCAGTTTCCATGACCTCGTGCGGCTGAAATTGTGCAACTACATCTATTCCGAGGGATGGATATACATACGCACGGAACTTGGCGACGATCTCGTAATGGCCAGGCATCATCCGTGGGCAGCGTTCGAGGTGCATGAAGCCGAGAGCGTCTATGATTGGCGTTCCGTGGAAGTCGTGGGAGCGGTCGAGTTCCTTTCCCCGGATATGCAATCCGCCGACTGGTATCGATTCGAGACCGCGGTGCGCCTGTTTAGAACGGCCGTCCCGCAGATACTCACCGCCGACGACCCGATGCCGCAGCGTGTACAACTTCTCCGCATACACGTCGACACGATTCGGGGCCGCCACTCGCGCAGCGGAACGCCGCAAACACTTCCGGCGCCGTAGCGGTTCTGGTCAGTCCGTCGAGCGGCCGATGCCGAGCGCTGCGGCCATCTTCACCAGTTCTGCGAGCGAGCCAGCTTTCATTTTTCGCATCACCTTGCCGCGATGCGCCTTTACGGTGATCTCGCTGATGGTGAGCCGCGTGGCGATCTGCTTGTTCAGATAGCCCGAGACGACGAGAGCCATGACCTCGCGCTCTCTGCGGCTCAGCGAAGCATAAGCATCTCGCAGAGTGCGGGTCGCGGCCTCGCGGCGAAGTGCAGTTTCGCTGCACACGATTGCGTTCCGGATCGCGCTCAGAAGCACATCGTCGCCAAATGGCTTGGTAAGGAACTCGGCAGCACCCGCCTTCATCGCGCGAACGGTCATGGGCACGTCGCCATATCCCGTGATGAAGATGATTGGCATTTCCGCCTGATCCGAGGCGACGCGGTCCTGAAGATCGAGCCCGTTGATGTCCGGAAGACCAACGTCGAGTATGAGGCAGCTGGGAGACGACACACGCTTGCGGGCGAGAAAGGCCGCCGCCGACGCAAAGGTCTCGGGTTTCCAGCCGGCCTGCAATATCAACAACTCGAGCGATTCGCGCACAGATACGTCGTCGTCAACCACGAATACAATCGGCGTTGCGCGAACGGCTGGCGGATCGATCATGCCACACGCAGCGCAGTGTTGAGCGCTCCCAGCAGCGCCGATTCGCTGAACGGCTTGAACAGGCAGTCCACCGCGCCGCGCTCCATCACGCTGCGGCGGATGCCTCCGTCCTCGTGCGCGGTGATGAAGATGATGGGTACCACGTGCCCCCTGCGCGTCATCTCCGCTTGAAGGTCGGGACCGGACATTCCCGGCATTGCGATATCGAGGATGAGGCAGCTCGCGTGCGCGATGAAATCGGAGGCAAGGAACTCCTCCCCGGATGGGAACGTGTGTACGGCAAAGCCCAGCTCACCGAGCAAGTCAGGCAGTGATTCGCGGACGGATTCGTCGTCATCGACGACCACCACGAGTGAGCGTTTTGTCATCATGAAGCCCTCATAACGTGCTGCGGAGAAGGAACGGAATCAGTGGAATTCGAAACCGGGTTGCTGGAGCGGCTGGTGCGCTTCGAATCGCGGGGAATGGAGAATGAGAACGTTGCCCCCGGTCCGTCATTAGGTACGGCCCACAGGCGGCCGTGGTGGCTCTCGATGATGGAGCGGCTGACCGACAGGCCAATCCCCATGCCGTCGCTCTTGGTCGTGTAGAATGCTTCGAAGACCCGGTCCACGCCCTGCGACCGCAAACCCACGCCGACGTCCTTCACGGTAAGCCGAACGCTATCGTCGTCGCAAGCAGTCTTGATCAGCAACTGCCTCGGACGATCGTTGACGATCCGCATTGCATCGGACGCATTCAGAAGCAAGTTCAGGATTACCTGCTGAAGCTGAACACGATCGCCCGTGACGGGTGGGATGCCGTCGTCAAATTCAGGTCTTAGAATCACCCCGCTTCGCCGAAGCTCGTGCAGCGACAACGCGATCACCTCACGTGTCGCTTCGTTGAGGTTCACCAATTCCGCTGTAGGCTCCTTCTTGCTGAAGAGTGCGCGCAGCCGCGTGATCACTTCGGAGGCACGATTTCCATCGCGAATGGTGCGTCGTGCCGTTTCGCGCGCACCGTCGACGTTGGGTGGGTTTGCAGCGAGCATCCGGAGGCACGTGCTCGCGTTGGTTATTATGCCTGACAGCGGCTGATTCACCTCGTGCGCGATAGATGCTGTCAGCGCACCCAGGGTCGTCACGCGGGCCATGTGCGCCAGTTCAGATCGGGCCTTGCTGAGCGCATCTTCCGACAGCCGGCGATCAGTTACGTCCTGCACGGCTCCGATGTACTCCAGGCGACCACTCCCATCGCGCGTCGCGTGACCGAGCATGTGCAGGTACCTGATCGAGCCGTCCGGCATCAAGAGCCGGTGCTCGTACTCGAAGTCAGTTGCTTCCGACTGTGCCTTCTGGAGCATGTCGGCGAACATCGGGAGATCCTCCGGATGTACTCGACTTGCGATCAGATCGAGCGTGACGGGCACGCCGGTGTCGAATCCGAAAATGTGGTACACTCCGTCGGACCAGATGATTTCCGCTGCCGCCACGCGCCAAGCGAACGTACCGGTGCGGCTCAGCTGCTGACCTTGCGCAAGAAACGCCTCGCTGCGCCTGAGGGTCGCGTCACTCTGAGCACGTTCGATGGCGATGCTGGCGATGTTCGTGAGCTGACCTATCAGGCTTTGATGCAACGGCGCCGGTACCCTGGGCTCGTCGTAGTAAAGCGCGAATGCACCAAGTACCCTGCCGGCCGTGGACGGAATCGGCGTCGAGAGGCACGCCTTGAGTCCGTGCGCGAGCGCAACCGAGCACCAACCGCTCGCAGTCCAACGCGCCTCGGTCGTGAGGTCGGTCGAGGCGACCTGTTCGTTCACGCACATCGCCATCGCGCATGGGCCTGCGTCGATGGTTACCGGCAGTCCGAGAATCGAATTGATGAAGCTGTCTGGGAGGCTGGGTGCGGCTCCATACTCGATGTGCGTGCCGCTCCGATCGGCCAACACGATGCTGCAGTGGCATCCGCCAGCCGTCGACTCGATGAACTCGCACAACCCGTTGAGGACAGCTTTCATCGGCGCACCGGTCGCCACCATCTCGAGCAGATTCTTTTCGCCTGCGAGTAGCGCGCCGGCTCGTTTCAGATCGTCAATGTCGGTTTGCAGAAAGTACCAGAAGATGGCGTCGCCGCGTGCATCCCGTAGCGGGAATCCACGCGAGTGGAACCAGCGATAGACTCCGTCGGCGCTGCGGCGCCGACACTCCAGATCGTACGCTTCTCCGGTTGCGAGCGATCTGCGCCACGCCGCTTGGATGCCTGCCCTGTCCGCAGGGTGGGCTCCGTGACCACCCGCGCGCCTTTTTGCTTCACCGAGGGTCAGACCGAAATAGTCGAGATAGCGGCTGTTGGCGCACTCGATTTCACCCGTCGGTCTTACCAGACTGATGAGAACCGGAAGCTCATCCAGGATGAAGCGAAAGTGATTCTCTCGCGCACGCGATGATAGCCACCAACGGTCGCTGCCTTCACCATAGGCCCGTGGCCGATCTTGGATCTCCGTGTTGATTCCGCACCATCCGACCAACTCACCAGACGCATCCCTGGACGGGCGCGCACGCAGCAGAAACCAGCGATGCTCACCGTCAAAGCGCCGCAAGCGCGCTTCCATTTCACCCGCGTGGCCAGAAGCGAGAATGGCTTGCCAGCTGTCCAGTAGCCCGGGCAGGTCTTCGTGGAAGATGACGGTCTGCCACCCGGATCCGCGGGCTGCCTCGACGCTCAGCCCGGTGTATTCACACCAGCGCTGATTCACGAAGTCCATCTGACCATCCGGAAGTGCCGTCCACACCAGTCCGGGTAGGTCATCCACCACGCGGCTCAGCTCGTTTTCCATTGCATTCCTCTCGTGACGATGGCCTGAAAGGAGGATCGCATCCAGACCGTCGCATGTCCATGATACGTTGGTATGCATTGCGCCAGTGAGGACGGATCGACCGACACCATCGTGCAATAGATCGTCCTCCAGGCTTCCGCGAGATTGGCTTTGCGCCTTGTTCAGCGCGCTCTGTCCACGATGCCCGTGCAAACCGGCTGCGTGCCAGGGACAGCGCCGAGGCCGCGTTCCCATTCTCACACAAGGAGCCACCCATGAGCAGGATAACGACGAGTGACGGTACCGAGATCTACTACAAGGACTGGGGGACTGGGCAGCCCGTAGTCTTCAGTCACGGATGGCCCCTCACTGCGGATTCCTTTGAAGATCAGATGTTCTTCCTGGCTTCGTGTGGATATCGCTGCATAGCTCACGATCGCCGCGGCAACGGTCGTTCGAGTCAACCGTGGAACGGCAACGATATCGACACTTACGCCGATGATCTCGCTGAGCTCGTAACGAAGCTGGATCTGAGCAACGTTGTCCATGTCGGTCACTGCACCGGTGCCGGAGAAGTAACGCGCTACATCGGCCGTTACGGAACGGATCGCGTGGGAAAGGTTGTGTTGATCGGAGCCATGACGCCTTTGATGCTCAAGACTGCGGCCAACCCGCTCGGTGAGAGTGTGAAGCTGTTCGATCAGACTCGCAGCAACGTCCATGCCGATCGCTCTGCGTTCTGGAGAGCTCTGAGCATGCCGTTCTACGGTTACAACCGACCGGGCGCAAGGGTTTCGGAAGGCGTCCGGGAGTCGTTCTGGATGCAGGCGATGATGGCGGGGTTGCCGGCCTCGTATTTCGGCATCAAGGCATTCTCTGAAACCGATCTCACCGAAGATCTGAAGAGATTCGACATCCCAACGCTGATCCTGCACGGAGACGACGATCAGATCGTGCCGCTCCCGGTGTCCGCGTTGCCAACGTCGAAGCTGGTGAAGGGCGCGATCCTGAAAGTATACGCAGGCGCTCCGCACGGCATGTGCACAACCCTGAAGGACAGGGTCAACAACGACCTGTTCACGTTCATCAACACGTAGCACGATGTCCAGTCAGGCACGGCGGACGGGCGATCGGACAGCATATCTGGCTCTCGTAGCGGCAGGCTGCCTATGGGGCACCGGATTCTACTTCGGCAAGATCGATCTGGTGGAGATGAGCGTTGGTCACATGCTGTTGTATCGTTTTCTCTTCGCGTGCGTGGGCCTGATTCCAATCATGCTCATGCAGCGCACCACACCGCGGCTGCACGACCTGCCCGTCTTCCTCGTTACTGCCGCACTGTACGTGCCGGTACAGTCCATTGTTCAGTTTGAGGGCCTCGCTCGCACAACTGTATCGCACGCATCGCTCATGGTGGGCACGGTCCCGCTGTTGCTTGCACTTGGCGCGGTCCTGTTCACGAAGGAACGACTGGACGGTCGCGGCTGGCTGCTGCTCACGGTGTCCACGATCGGCGCAGCACTCATCGTCTTCCAAGCACACAGCAACACTGCTGCGAGTGGCGGCCCCAGCCTGCTTGGCGATGTCCTCGTCCTGGTATCCATGTTCACCAGTATCGCGTGGGTGCTCGTCACGCAATGCATGGAACATTTCGGTAGTGGCTACTCCGCGGCCACCATGAGCGCATACATCATTGCCTTTGGCACTGCAATGCTCGCCGCGTGGGTGTTGACCACCGAAGGCCTGCCACCAGTCGCGGGAATATCGATGAGCGCATGGGTCGCACTCGCGGCGCAGGGACTGCTCGCTACCACGCTGCCGACGCTGCTCTGGAATTGGGCGTTGATGCGCGTAACTGCAGCACGTGCCGGCATCTTCGTCAATGTCGAGCCGATCGTCGGCACGGCGCTCGGCGTCGTATTGCTGCGGGAATCGCTTGGGTTGGCAGCAATGCTCGGTGGCGTGTTGATCATCGGTGCCGCAGTCGCATTCACATATCGCGTACCTGCAACCACCGATACCATCGTCCAATAGAAACACATCAGCACTGCCGCAAGATTGGTGTTGTGTCCATCATCATTCACTCCGTACACCGGAAGATAAAATCATGAAACACTCCCCAAAACACACAGTGGCAGTAATGGGCTGGCTCGCACTCGGCGCACTCGGCGCACTCGGCGCAACGCCACGCATGGCGAAGGCACAAACGTCACCTGTGGCAAAGCCAACGATAGTGCTCGTACATGGTGCGTTTGCCGATGCGTCCAGCTGGAATGGCGTCGTCAGGATCCTGCACCGCAGAGGCTACGTCGTCATCGCCGCAGCGAATCCGCTGCGAAGCGTTGAAGGCGACGCAGCATCGGTGAACAGCCTGGTCAGAAGCATCAAAGGTCCAGTCGTGCTAGTCGGACATTCGTACGGCGGCTCGGTGATCACCGAGGCAGCTACTGGCGTCGACAATGTGAAGGCACTGGTGTACGTGGCAGCATTCGCCCCCGATAGCGGTGAGAGTGCAATCGCCCTCAGCGGGCGCTTCCCCGGCAGCTCGCTCGCAGCAGCGCTGGCGCCCCCCGTCCCACTGGCCGATGGCGGCAACGACCTTTACATCTCGCAGAGCAAATTTCCGGCACAGTTCGCCGCGGACGTGCCAGCGGCGGACGCCGCGCTGATGGCGGCGGAACAGCGCCCAGCCACGCAAGCTTCTCTGACGGAGGTGAATACATCAGCCGCGTGGAAGACGATTCCTTCGTGGTTCATCTATGGCACCGGAGACCTGAACATCCCGCCGGCGACACAGGAGTTCATGGCCAAGCGCGCGAACTCACGCAAGACGGTAGCGGTCAAAGGCGCATCACACGCGTTGATGGTCTCTCATCCAGCAGAGGTTGCGGCGTTGATCGAACAGGCGGCACAGGCCCGGTGACGGGTCAGGTTCCACCCCGTGCGCGACGTTAGAGGCGCACGGGGTGAGACCAGGCTTCACTCTATCGTCTTCTTTCCGCTCGCCGAAGGGTCAGTTTCATCGAGTGCAGCAAGTATCTGATCCACGTGCCCGTCAACTTTCACGGGAGACCACACTCGCTCGATGCGGCCCTGTGGATCGATGAGGAACGTGGAGCGGATGGTTCCGTTGACCTCCTTGCCGTACATCATCTTCTTCCCGAAGGCTCCGTAGGCCTTCGCCACGGTGTTGTCGGGATCCGACGCGAGTGCGAACGGAAGGCCGTACTTCTCGCGAAAGCGGTGGTGCGAATCCATCGAGTCTCTGGATACGCCGAGTATCGTCGCGCCGTGACCCTGGAGCCGGCTCATGCTGTCGCGGAAGGAGCATGCCTCGCGCGTGCAACCGGGCGTGTCATCCTTTGGATAGAAGTAGAGCACCACTCGCGAGCCGCGCAGTCCGGCGAGTGACAGGGTGCCCGCGGTACTCTCGAGCTCGAAGTCCGGCGCCAGTGCGCCTGCGGTCAGTTTCATACGTGTAACCTACGCCCGAACGCGCTCGTGCAGCAACACCCGTGAGATGCGCTACCGAAGCGCACACGCAAGACAGCTCCGGTATCGAGACTCGATACCGGAGCCGTCTTTGTGAACCTGTTTGCTACCTGATCGACGTCTCTACTGCTGGCACCGCGCGAACGGACTGTCCGGCTTCGCCTTGTCGACAACTACGCGGTGATCCAGATCCGCAACTTTGGTCGCGATGTCGAACACGAGCTTGTCGACCCGCGCCATGTGCTGGTACTGGATGTATTGTGGCTCGTCCGTCACCTGGTGGTAATCTGCGTGACCACCGGTCGTGAAGAAGATGACCGGGATGCCGTACCGCGCGTAGTTGGCGTGGTCGCTGCGGCAGTAGATGTTCTGCGGATGTCCGTTCGCATCCATCGAATAATCGAACGCGAACGGAACCGGCTGACTGCCGTTCACACTCTCGGCGATATCGCCAAGCTCCGTTGACAGACGGCGCGATCCGACGAGCTGCAGATAATTGCTCGCGCCCTTGAGCTCCTCGCCAGCCTTGTTCTTGCCAGTGATGTCGGTCGCTGCACCGCGGCCGACCATGTCGAGGTTCAGATCCGCCACGATCGAATCGCGCGGAACCGTCGGGTGATTCGTGAACCACTCCGAGCCCCAGAGTCCTTTCTCCTCACCCATCTGCCAGATGAAGATCAACGACCGCTTCGGCTTGATCGGCCCCTGTGCAAACGCCTGCGCGATTTCGAGAATTGACACCGAGCCCGAGCCGTCGTCATCCGCACCGTTGCTGATCGAGTCTAGCCGCGGCGGATAGATCTTCCGCAGCGAATCCTTGATTGCGTTGATCCGCACCCACTGCTCTGCCGTGGGCTCGGGTGCATTGCGAGTGTCAGCGCCCTCGACGCGCGCCACTTCATTGTACGCCTTGAGCGAGTCGTGCTCGACGACGGGGCGCACGCCCGAAACGCCGATGTGATCCGCGTGCGCGCCGATCACGATGTACTGCTTGCTGAGCTTGGCATCCGTGCCAGGCAGGATGGCGACGACACTGCGCGTCGGCGCAGCTGCAGTCTTCACGCGGATGTCGATCGTCGCGGACGGTCCCACGTCGCCACGGGCAGCACTCTCTACCGATTTTCCGAGCAGTGCGCTCGCGACCTGCGGCGTTACCGTGATGTTGAGACCACCGCCGCCGAATCCGCCGCGGCCACCGCGTGCATTGCCTTCGGTCGGATGGCTGGCAGCATATGCCTCCCGCCCCGAATTCTGCACCGTGTCATTGAGCACCGGCTGAAA
>DATNCZ010000042.1:0-4278 GCA_035553335.1 Gemmatimonadaceae bacterium | reverse complement strand
AAACGCACTGGGTTCCGTCGGCGGCGGTCACCACTGGAAGCCGAATCGTGGTACGCTCGCCCGGCGCGAGCGCCGGTATCGTCGCCTGTCTGGCCAGACTGAGATGGTCACGCGGTGCGACCGAAACCAGGGACACAGGGGCTTCGATCGTTCCACGGTTCTCGATCACCAGAGTGACCACATCCGACGCAGTGTGCGCGGCCGCCGAGGGCATTACCGCCGACACTATCGCCAGTGAGTAGTCGCCGCAGTCGGAAATGCAGTTTCGCGCGGAGGAGTTGGCTGGGGAGTTGGCGGAGCGCGTCTGCGTGGATCGATCGGGCGATGCCGGCGGTGCGGACACGCGAACGGCAGAGGTGGAGCGCCGGACGTTTCGTTGGGCAAGGAGCTGCGAGGGTGCCAGAAGCGAGGCGGTGGCCAATGCCACGCCTAACGGCGATCCAAAAGTGCGCATACAATACCGGGGTTGAAGTCTTCCCTGGTAAGTGTCGGCTGGATCGGTCACGACTTGACCAGCGTCTCTACATGGGAATACTTCGCCATCGTGCAAGGAGCTTCTGGCACATTACCCGCAGCATTTATCCGGCCATGACAAAATCCACAGCAGCGATCTGTATCCTCGCGACCGCACTCGGTGCGTGCAGTCGCGGCGCCGTGCAAAAGGAGGATACCTCCGCCGGAGCGCCGCCAACTCAGTCCGGAAGCGCACAGACCACGGCCGCAACGCAACAACCAACAGGGAGCAATGCAATGACGTTCAAACTCGTGTCGTCCGCGTTCGTGGAGGGCGGCAACATTCCCACCAAGTACACCTGCTCGGGCGAGGACACGTCTCCACCGCTCGCGTGGTCCGGCGCGCCAGCTGGAACGCGCAGCTTCGCTCTCATTGTAGATGATCCCGACGCACCGGATCCAGCCGCGCCCAAGATGACCTACGTGCACTGGGTGGCGTACAACATCCCGCCCGCGACGACCATGCTCGCTGAAGGAGCCGGCAAGGGTGCGATGCCCGCGGGAACCGGCAACGGCTACAACGACTGGAAGAAACCGGAATACGGCGGCCCATGCCCTCCGATCGGACGGCACCGCTACTTCTTCAAGCTGAGCGCGCTCGACACGACACTCGATCTCTCACGCCCGACCAAGGCCGACCTGGAGGCCGCGATGAAGGGCCACGTGCTCGGCACCGCTCAACTGATGGGCACGTACCAGAAGGCCAAGTAGCAGCGACCTCGCGAAGATGCAACAACTCGTGTAACTGATCATGTAACGCGAGTGCAACAGCGCTGGATCGTGGCGGTCCGGCGCTTTCTGCGCGACATTATACCGCCATGCACACGATCCCATTCGCAACGAGCGCGGCGCGACGTATCCTCCGCGCCGCGCTCGTGCTGACTCCGCTGGCGATCGCTCCGCTTGCAACAGCTCACGCACAGCACGCAGATACGACAGCGCTGCGACACGTGCTGGACTCCATCGCCGACGCGCACCATGGCACGGTGGGCTACAGCGTGATCGACCTCGACGACGGTGATCGCATCTCGCGACGTGGCGATGAAACCTTTCCTACAGCATCGCTCATCAAGGTCGGAATACTCGTCACACTCTACGATCAGGTAGCGAAGGGCAACATATCGCTCGACGACCTCGTCACGGTTCTCAAGATCGATCAGGTGCCAGGGTCTGGAATCGTGCAGTTCCTCCACAACGGAACCGAGCTCTCGATCCACGACGCGGCGTGGCTCATGATCACGCTGAGCGACAATACCGCGACCAATCTCATCCTCGATCGCATCGCCATACGCCCCATGTGGGACAAGATGGAATCACTCGGCCTGCATCACACCAAGGTGCACGCGAAGGTGTTCAAGCGAAACACCAGCGTCGCCATGGACAGCTCCGTCAAGTACGGACTCGGTGTCACGACGCCGAACGAGATGGCGCACCTCTTCGAGCTCCTGGCTAACGGCAAGGCTGTGAATCCGCAGGCCGACTCGGCGATGCTCTACATACTCGAGCACAACGAGGACCAGACTCTGCTGCAGCGCTACCTCGATGGCGTGCGCACCGCCCACAAGACGGGTGCGGACGACGCCGTGCGCACCGAATGCTCGCTGTTCTACCTCCGGCATCGCGTGATCGCATGCGTGTTGACCAAGGACAACAAGGACACTCGCTGGATACTGGACAGCGAGCCTCAATTGACGATGGGCCGCATGGGCTACGCGATATTCCAGGCTTGGGGACCCGCTCCGCGGCCGCCAGCGGCAAAATGATTCCACCCGCAGGTTTCCGCGATCACATATAGGACGTACTCGCGTCTAGATTTACCCCCACGATGTCATCAGATCAGCCACAATCCACGCCGTCCGTCTGCCCGCGCTGCTCAGCGCCGGGCACGGGCCGCTTCTGCACCGAATGCGGCGCACCGCTCAACAGCGCTCCGTGCGCCTCGTGCGGTCAGCCACTAACTCCAGGCTCGAAGTTCTGTCACCACTGCGGCGCCGTAGCCGGTCCGGCCGCCGCTCCTGCCGCTGCCGGCGGCGGAGCGACCCTGGCCAACACGCTTCCCTGGGCAGTTGCCGCCATCGCCTTTCTCACGCTCTTCGCGATGCTCGCGAGCCGAGGATTCAACGCCAAGCGCGGATCCTCAGTGGATGCGCCGATGAACGCGCTACCCAATCCCACGGTCGACGCCGGTCCGGCCGGCGCGATGGGCGGTGGTGACCCATCCGCTGCCCCGTTCGCGGGCGCCGCTGGCGCGGCAGGTGGCGCTCGCGCCCCGGATATCTCCCAGCTCTCGCCGACCGATATCGCCAACCGGCTATTTGATCGCGTTATGCGACTAAATGATCAGGGGAAGGCCGACTCGGTCGCCTTCTTCGCCCCGATGGCGGTGCAGGCCTACCAGATGGTGGAGCAGGAGCAGGGTCATCCGCTCGACGCCGACCAGCGCTTCGACGTCGGACGCATTGGCGAGGTGGCTGGCGCGCTGCAGATCGCGAAGGCCCAGGCGGACACGATTCTGCAGCAGCACCCGGATCATCTGCTGGGCCTGCTGCTGGCGGCGCAGGCTGCCAAGCTGTCGGGCAACACTGCTGCGCTCAACCAGTACAAGGCCACATTCGAGCGGGTCAAGGTGCGGGAGCTTGCCAAGAATCTGCCCGAGTACAAGCGACACAAGGCAGACATCGACGCCGGCGTGTAAGGCCCGCGACCAACGCATAACACTCACTAAATGACGACGATCCACCTCGCTCACTCGCCCGATTCGGATGACGCATTCATGTTCTACGCCCTCGCGTCGGGCAAGATCGAGACTGACGGGATAAAGTACGTCCACGAGTTGCAGGACATAGAATCGCTGAACCAGCGGGCGCGCCGAGCGGAGCTGGAGGTTACGGCCGTGTCGATTCATGCGTATGCGTATCTGTCCGATGCCTACGCGTTGCTCCCTCACGGCGCCTCCATGGGCGACCGCTACGGGCCCAAGCTCGTAGCCCGGACGCCGATGACGCGCGAGGAAACCATAGGGAAGCGCATCGCCATTCCCGGCCCGCTCACCTCGGCGTATCTCGCACTCAGGCTTTACCAGCCTGATTTCATCCCGGTCCCGACGCATTTTGACAAGATCGAGCAGGCTGTGCTGGGCGGCGACGTAGACGCCGGCTTGCTGATTCACGAAGGGCAGCTAACGTATGCCGATGACGGGCTGCATCTTGTCGCGGACATGGGCGAGTGGTGGTTCCAGGAGACCGGCCTTCCGCTTCCACTGGGCGGAAACGTCGTGCGCAAGGACCTTGGGCCGGAGCTGATAGCCAGGATTTCGCGGCACCTGAAACAGAGCATTGCCTATGGCCTCGATAACCGGAAGGCAGCGCTGGACCACTCGATGACGTACGCCCGTGGGCTCGAGCGCGACAAGGCGGACGAGTTTGTCGGCATGTATGTGAACGACTGGACACTTGACTATGGCCCGCGGGGACGCGAGGCTGTTAAACTGCTCCTTGACCGTGGCGTGAAAGCGGGTATCATCACGCGCGACGTACAAGTCGAATTCGCGGACTGATCGCCTGCACGTAATCAGCACGCATGGTAGTTGCGACGAATAATTGAGATCCTGATCGAAGTGCAATGTCGCGTGTATAGAAGGCACGCGACGTGCAACGCGCGACAGAGACATCTGAAATCCCCAGACAGGAGAGGGCAATGCCCAGCAGAGACGAGGTGCCAGAGACGTTCCGCTTCGCGGACGACGATGACGACGACCTCGGCGGA